>JAGLHT010000030.1 GCA_023143455.1 Desulfobacterales bacterium | reverse complement strand
TTTTTCATAAAATTCTGCAGCACCAAACATTGTACCATGATCTGTTATGGCAACGCTGTTCATACCGAATTCATGACATTTATTAAACAAATCGTTCAATCTGATTGCTCCATCAAGGAGTGAATACTCAGAATGAAGATGCAGATGGCAAAATTTTGGTGATGATTGTGATGCTAAATTGCTCATATAAATAAATGTTTACTTTTATTTTTATTTATTACTGTCAATTCGGTAGTTTGGTGATTCTTTTGTAATAATAACATCATGTACATGGCTTTCTTTTAAACCTGCAGCACTTATCTTAACAAATCTTGCTTTATTTCTTAATTCTTCTATAGATGCAGCTCCGACATATCCCATCCCGGCTTTAAGCCCACCAAGAAGTTGAACAAGATTTCCCCTAACAGTACCTCTATATGGGATTCTACCAACAATTCCCTCGGGAACAAGTTCTTCGCTACCTTCGCTATCTTTTTGGTAATATCTATCCGAAGAACCTTGTTTCATGGCCTCTATAGAACCCATACCTCTGTATGCCTTGTAACTTCTACCCTGAAATATAACGATTTCTCCTGGGCTCTCTTTAGTTCCTGCAAGAAGGCTTCCAAGCATTACTGAATTAGCACCCGCACCAAGTGCTTTTGTAATATCACCTGAAAATTTGATTCCCCCATCAGCAATAATTGGAACCCCGGTTTTTTCGGAAATTTCTTTACAATTTTCAATAGCAGTAAATTGAGGGACTCCGACGCCTGCAATAATTCTTGTTGTGCATATCGATCCTGGTCCAATTCCGATTTTAACTGCATCAACTCCAGCATCAATAAGTGCTTTTGCTCCATCAGCAGTTGCAACATTGCCAGCAATCAACTCACAATCTGGAAAAGATGCTTTAATCTTCTGAACAGCTTTTATGACATTTAATGAATGCCCATGGGATGTATCTATTACAAGGACATCTGCCCCAAATTTTAAGAGTCTTTCGGTCCGTTCCATCATATCAGAACCCACGCCAATGGCAGCACCTGCTCTTAGTCTTCCAAAAGAGTCTTTACATGCATCAGGATATTTTTTAATTTTTTCAATATCTTTAATTGTTATCAAACCTTTTAGTTTGCCATGTTTGTCAACAACTAAAAGCTTTTCAATTCTGTGCTGATGTAAGATTTTTTTCGATTCTTCCAAAGTAAACTTTTCAGGAACTGTAATTAGATTTTCGGATGTCATAACTTCTCTTACAGGCTTATCAAGCTCAGTTTCAAATCTTAAATCTCTGTTTGTTACTATACCTGCGAGCTTTTCTCCATCAACTACAGGGACTCCTGATATTTTATATTTTGACATTACACTTAAAACTTCTCTAATCAATGTTTCAGGCTTTGCTGTAACAGGGTCAACTATCATCCCACTTTCTGATTTTTTTACCCTGTCTACTTCAATGGCTTGCTCTTCAATACTTAAATTTCTATGAATAAACCCTAGTCCACCCATCCTTGCCATAACAATAGCAGAGCGTGCTTCTGTGACAGTATCCATTGCGGCGCTTATAATGGGAATACTAAGATTTAGATTTTTTGTTAGCCTTGTATGTGTTTTTGCTTCATCAGGTAAAATATCAGAATATCCCGGTAAAATAAGAACATCATCAAAGGAAAGTCCTTCGTCAAATTTTTTATCAGTCATTAATTACTCCTAAAAACATGTGAATGTCTAATTCTAATAATATTAAAAATTAATTTACTAAGATATCAAAAAAGTTCTTCTAAATCAATCATCATTCATTATTGACTTTTATTATTTTTATATCTAAGCTACGTCTTTAATTTATTTTTATAAGATAATAGAAAATTATGTATTTAGAACTCAATTCAGATAACCCACAGCCAAGGCATATTGATACAGCAGTTGCAATCTTAAAAAAGGGTGGTGTTATAATATATCCTACTGACACCTTTTATGGAATTGGCTGTGATATTATGAATAAAAAAGCAATTGAAAGAATATATCAAATAAAACAACGAGATAAAAAACAGCCTTTTAGTTTTATTTGTCCTAATTTAAAAGATATCAGTAAATATGCAAAAGTATCAAATTTTGCATATAGAAATATGAAAAGACTGTTGCCGGGGCCATATACTTTTGTTCTTTCAGGCTCCAAGGTTGTTCCTAAAATAATGCTTACCAAAAGAAGGACTGCAGGAATAAGAGTTCCTGACAATTTAATTGCCACAAGCATTGCCCAAAAACTTGGGAATCCAATCATTTCAACAAGTGTAACTGATCCTGATGGTAAAGCCTTAGAAGATCCTACTTTTATTTATGATATGTTCAATACTAGAGTCGATATGGTTATTGACAGTGGAAAGGTCGCTGGCAAGCCTTCCAGTGTAATCTCCTTAATTAATGATATACCTGAAATTATCAGATACGGCGCTGGTAATGTTGATATCTTTGAGCAATGATTGTGTAAACTCTTTAAAAAAACTCATTTTATCCGGCTGAGGATATACTGGTATAATTTCACCTTTTATTCCAGCCAATTTACCTGCAAACTCGATGGAATCCTCAAAATTTCCCAATTGATCAATTAAATTTAATTCCATGGCAGTTTGTCCCGTATAAATACGACCGTCTGCAAGCTTAGCCATAATTTCTGTATCAATCCCCCTGCCCTCTGCTGCATGATTGACAAACTGCATATGTAATTCATCAACAAGGTTTTGAAGAAATTCTTTCTCATTGTCAGTAATATCTCTCACTGGAGAACCAATATCCTTAAATTTACCGCTTTTAATTACAATAGCAGAAAGACCAATTTTTTTTAATATTTCCTGAATATTCGTATATCCAACAATTACACCAATGCTTCCTGTTATTGTCCCGGGATTTGCAATAATTTTTTTGGTAGCAGATGCAATATAATACCCTCCTGAGGCTGCAACAGAACCAAGAGAAGCTATTATTGGTTTTTTATCCCGGGTTCTCATGGTCTCGGCATAAATTTCCTGGGAAGGCCCTATGCCACCACCAGGAGAGTCAATGCGCAGTATAATAGCTTTTATAGAATCATCTTCCCTGAAATCTTTAATTTGTTTAATTACTTTTTTTGAAGAAGAAATAATACCTGTAATCTCGACTATGCCAACGTTACCTTGTTTGTCAAATTGCTTTGATAATATATTTTTTGAAAGGAAAAAAGAACTCAAAGAAAAGATTGTGGCAATTCCTAATATAAAAACAACAAATAAGGAAGACATAATAAGACTATAGTATAGAAATGGGTGTCTTCTGGAAAACATGATATATCTCCTTTAAAAAAATATAAAAATTTAAAAAAAAGACCGGATACAAGTTTTGTATCCGGCCTTCAAAGCTTAAAACGTAATTGTATTAAAACCTAAATTAACTTTTCTCATCATTTTCAGTATTTTCTTTAGCTGAATCTTGAGTATCTTCTGAAACTTCAAGTTCTGTATCTTCTTTAGAATCTTTTGTTTCAACTTCTTCTTTTTCTTCGGGTTTAAGTTCTTCTACTTTTTCTTCTACTTTTTCTTCAATTTTTGCTTTAACTGGTTTTTTAACTGGTTTTTTAACTGGTTTTTTAACTGGTTTTTTAATTGGTTCAGAAACTGGTGTTTCAGGCTCAGTTTTTTCACTTGCCTCAACTACAGGCTCTTCAACCTTTTTTTCTATAGGCTTTGATTTAACTTTTTCAGTTTCTTTGCCATTTGATTCAAGCTGTTCTTTAAGATTATCACGTAACATTTCGCCAAATTGTGACGTAGCAGGTTTCATGTTTTTGGGAAAATCTTCAAAATCTTTTTCATCGTCTTCTTCCAGCCTCTTGATGGAAAGACCGATACGTCTTTCATCACTGTTGATATTCATAACTTTGGCTGTAATTGTATCATTTATTTTAAAATGATCTTTAGGGCTGCTAATTTTTTCTTTAGAAATTTCAGAAACATGAACAAGACCTTCAATGCCTTCTTCAAGCTCAATAAAAACACCAAAATCTGTTAGGTTAGTAATAGTTCCGGAAATTTCTTTACCCACCTCATAGCGCTGACCTACAGATTCCCAAGGATCAGGTTGGATTTGTTTAATTCCCAGTGAAAATCTTTCATTATCTTTATCTATATCAAGAACAACTGCTTGAATAGTATCATTTTTCTTATAAACTTCTGAAGGATGGTTAATTCGTTTTGTCCAGGAAATATCTGAAATATGTACAAGTCCGTCTATATCATCGTCAATACCGACGAACAATCCAAACTCTGTGATATTTTTAATGTTTCCTTCAATCACTGTTCCAACAGGGTATTTTTGACTGATAATCTCCCATGGATTTTCAACTGTTTGTTTAATTCCAAGAGAAATTCTTCTGCTTTCAGGTTTGATATCAAGAACGATAGCTTCAATTTCTTCACCCACCGAAACAATCTGGGAAGGATGCCTGATTTTTCTGGTCCATGACATTTCTGAAACATGGATAAGACCTTCAATACCTTCTTGAAGTTCAATAAATGCACCATAATCAGTAAGGCTTACAACCTTTCCAGGGATTCTTGAACCCACCGGGTATTTTTCCTTAGCCACAGTCCAAGGATCAGGAGTTAACTGTTTCATACCCAAAGATACACGTTCTTTTTCAAGATCGTAGGAAAGAATTTTAACATTAATTTTTTCACCTACTGAAAAAAGCTCTGAAGGATGTTTTACCCTGCCCCATGAAATATCAGTAATATGAAGAAGTCCATCAACGCCCCCAAGGTCAACAAAAACACCATATTCTGTAATGTTTTTAATAATCCCTTCCATAACCTTATCTTTATCAATGGAAGAAAGTGTTTCTGATCTCATTTGAGTACGTTCAGATTCTAAAATAGCGCGTCTTGATAAAACTATATTATTTCTTTTTCTATTATGTTTCAGTACTTTAAATTCATATGTTTGACCTACCATCTCATCCATATTTCGAATAGGTCTTAAATCTGCTTGAGATCCTGGCAAAAATGCCTGTAAGCCAACATCTACAGAAAAACCGCCTTTAACTCTAGCAGTAATTTCACCCTTTAGGACATCATCATTATCATAAACGTCTTTAATATTATCCCAAACTTTAACTTTTAAAGCCTTTTCTCTGGAAAGTTTAACAATTTCATCTTCTTCATCCCAGAACTCTATCATGACTTCTACTTTGTCATCACGTTCAATAAAAACTTTACCGTTCTCGTCAAGAAATTCCTGGATTGGAATCCGCCCTTCTGATTTATATCCGACATCTACAAGTACAAAAGCTTTATGAATGGCAATAACTGTACCAGTTACGACCTGCCCTTCTTCAAATTGTTTCATACTGCTTTCATAAATTTGCATTAATTCTTCCATGGATTCATCCCCGGAGATTTCATAATCATTTGGCAAATCAGATTTTGTCTCAGATTTTGTCTCAGATTCTATCTCAGATTCTATCTCTGGTTCTATCTCTGGTTCTATCTCTGGTTCTATCTCTGGTTCTATCTCAGATTTTATCTCAGATTTTATCTCAGGTTCTATCTCAGGTTTTGTTTCCTGGGAGGATTCTTCGTTCTCTTTAGTATCCTCTATTTCCTCTGATGTTACTTCTTCAACAGCTGCATTTTCTTCATTTTCTTCTTTGGCAGATTCTAATTCGTTATTGTCCATTTTTTTGTTCTCGTTTATTCTAACAATGTTATTAATTAATAAAAAACTTCTCCCTTACCAATATATAGTCTAAATAGACTAAAGTACAACCTCTTTAAATACCAAATAAATAGATTAAAATCAAGAAATTAATAGATTATTACGAATTTTTTCTACTACCTGCTCAATAGTAAGATTTGTAGAATCAATCACAATAGAATCACTGGCAGGCTTAAGTGGTGACTCAACACGTGTTGAGTCGTTGTGATCCCGTTTTTTCATATCTTTCTCAATTTTATTTAAATTTTCTAAATTGTCAGATGATTTTTTTGATAAATTTTCAGCAGATTCTTTGTAACGTCGACCAGCTCTTATCTTTAAATCTGCAATTAAAAAAAATTTGTGCTGTGCGTGGGGGAAAACAACAGTACCCATGTCTCTTCCCTCAAAAACAGCATTGTATTTTTCAGCAATATCTTTTTGTATGCCAAGGAGACCAGAGCGAACTTCAGGTAATGCAGAAACAGCAGATGCAAGCATTGAAATTTCAGTTGTTCTAATTTTATCTGAAATATCATTTCCATTGCTTATTAGTTTAAAAGCATCCTTTTGCATTTTACAGTCAAATTTTATCTCTTTTAATAATTTGACAAGCTCTTCATGATCTTTATAGTCAAGCTTTGCTTTTTTAATTTCATATGCAACTCCCCGATATAAAGCACCAGTATCTACATAGACATAACCAATTTGAGCTGCAAGAGATCTTGATACAGTTGATTTTCCTGCCCCAGCAGGTCCATCAATTGTTATGGTAATTTTATTCATGCGCTTATCTCTCAATTAAATAACCTTTTTTAAAGCTTGAATAAAAATCTTATTTTCGTTTATTGTTCCGGCGTTAACTCTTATCCAATCATTAAATCCATATGATTTCATAGATTTCACAATCACACCAAATTTCAACAAATCATTAAATACTTCACTGCTATCTTTCCCAACATTAACCATTAAAAAATTTGCATGGGTAGGATAATAATTCAAATTAATTTTATCGAGTTCGGCTTTAAGAAAAGTTATTCCTTTTAAAATGAACTCAACACTTTTATCTAAAAACTCAACATCACTCAATGCTGCAAGCCCTGCTGCCTGGGCAAGAGAATTTACATTAAAAGGTGGTCTTATTTTATGAATTGTTTTTGCAATTTCCTTATCCATAATGCCATACCCGATCCTAAAGCCGGCTAACCCATAAGCCTTTGAAAAAGTACGTAAAGTTACAACTCTCTTATCTTTTAATGGATTTTCAAGGGAATTGAAGGCAGTATCATCTTTAACAAATTCGAAATAGGCCTCGTCTACAATAATCAATATATCCTTAGGAACATTTTTAGCAAATTTTAAAAAATTCTGTTTTGTAAAAATACCTCCTGTTGGATTAAAAGGATTTGTTAAAAAAATCATTCTTGTTTTTTTAGAAATTTTTTCCAACATTTTATCAAAATCAATTTGAAAATCCTTAAGCGACACCATAACTGGTGTACCTTTTGCTATCTTTACACAAATTTCATACATGAGAAATGAGGGAAAAGGCATCAATGCTTCTTCATTTGAATCAAGAAATGCATTTGCAAGAAGAGAAATTATTTCATCAGATCCATTTCCAATTACTATATTTTCAGGTTTGATCTTATATTTTTTTGAAATTGCCTCAACAAGATCATGTCCCCTTGAATCAGGATAACGATGCATGGAATAAAGGTTTTCTTTAACTGCATCCATAACTAAAGGTGATTGCCCTAGAGGATTTTCATTAGATGCAAGTTTTACTGAATTTTTAATGCCTAATTCTCTTTCAAGCTCTTTGATTGGCTTGCCAGGCTCATAAGCTTTGATTGAATTGATTTGCCTGCTTGTTTTGAACTTCATTCCCAAAAACTCCCTAATTTAAAAAATTCATTTTTATTCAGTATTTGATATTTTGTCAATCAATGTGGTAATTATTATATATGAAACCAGATGTATTAACAGGGATTGAAAATTTTATTAGTAATCCGCCAGATTATTTATCTGATATGAAGCTTGGGTTATTGTGCAACGGAGCATCAGTTAATACTGATTTTATTCATACTTCAAAAACTATAAACCAATTATTTCCGAAAGGATTAAAAGCCCTGTTCTCACCCCAGCATGGTTTCTATGCTGACAAGCAGGATAATATGATAGAATCAGATCATTCAACAGAAACAAATCTTAAAGTCCCAATATTCAGCCTTTACTCTAAATCAAGAATCCCCACTAAAGAAATGTTTGATTTGATTGACTGTTTAATCATTGACCTTCAGGATGTAGGTTGCAGGGTTTATACCTTTATTTACACCATCTCGTTCTGCCTTGAAAAAGCAGCTCAATATAATAAAAAAGTGATGATTCTGGATAAGCCTAATCCAATTGGAGGAATAGCAGTTGAAGGTAACGTTTTAGAGGAAAAATACAAATCATTTGTAGGAAGATTCCCAATACCAATGCGCCACGGTATGACTATTGGAGAAATTTCATCTTTTTTTAACAAATCCTTTAATATTAATTGTGACCTTGAAATCGTTAAACTTAAAGGCTGGGCAAGAAAAATGTATTATTCAGATACAAATCTTGACTGGGTTTTACCCTCACCTAATCTACCCACACCTGCATCATGTATGGTATACCCTGGTCAAGTGATTCTTGAAGGAACAAACATTTCCGAAGGTCGGGGTACAACCTTACCCTTTGAACAATTTGGTGCACCCTATATAGATAGTTATCAAATTGCAAATATTGTTACTAAAAAGATTGAAGGCGCCCATTTAAGACCAGTAAAATTTGAACCTGTAGCAGGTAAATGGAAAAACCAGGCATGTAATGGCTTTCATATTCATGTCTATGACAAAAGGATATTTAAACCATATAAAACTTCCCTTATTTTATTGCAGGAAATTATGAGACTTTATAAAAATAATTTTGAATTCAAATCTCCTCCCTATGAATATGAATATGATAAACTTCCCATGGACTTAATATTAGGAAGCAAAGAAATCAGAAAAAGAATTGAAAACATGGATGACATAGATAAAATCGAACAATCCTGGCAAAAAAAATTGGATAACTTTATTAAAATCTCAAAAGAGTTTTACCTTTATGACTGATTATGAAACACATGAAAACAGGCTATGGCAAAGAATGAGCTTTAAAGGCAATAAAGTCTGGGTAGCAATGAATGATGACAAATCTTTTTTTGAAAAAGACAATAAATTGCTTATAAAATATGGTCTTAAACAAGATTACGAATATCTGATTAAAAAAGAGAATATAAAACCTGTAACCCAGGCAATCCCAAAAGAAAATCGAAAAAAGGTTGAAAAGAGTACAAAAGGCAATGAAAATCCGAAATCTGAAAAAAATCTTATCAAAATTTTTACCGATGGTGCATCTTCGGGCAATCCCGGACCTTCTGGCATTGGTATTTATTTGATATATAATGAAAGAACAAAAGAAATTTCAGAATTTATCGGAAATGCCACAAACAATATTGCAGAACTTAAAGCCATAAAACGTGGACTTGAAGAGCTTAAAAAATTTGATATTCCAGTATGTATTTATACGGATTCAAATTATTGCCTTGGGGTCTTAACAAAAAACTGGAAAGCCAATGCGAATAAAGAGCTTGTATTGGAGACCAAAAAACTTATAAACAAATTCAAGAATATTGAAATAATCAAAGTTAAAGGACATTCAGGAATTTATGGAAACGAAATAGCTGACACACTAGCAACTTCGGCAATTTGATAATAAATATCAATAAATTAAAATTGATATTTATTTATTGTTTTTTAATTTTTCAAGCTCTTTTTCTAAATCTGCAATTCTTTCTTTGTCTTCTACAGGATCATCTTCTATGCCTTCTTCGTTTTTCCATGTGTCTTTTAGCTCATCAAATCCCAGATAAAGAGCTAAGCTTCCACCTAATAATAAAACTATGGGAATTGTGCCTTTTAAAATTGCTATTAAATGGGGAAACCAGACTCCAATTCCTATAAGACCAAGAAGGACTGCTATAGCGCCACCTATAATAATTTTCATAAAATTTCTCCTTATTATACATATTTATGATCTATGCTTATTAAAATCAATACAATTTCTTAATTTGAATAATAAAACTTGTTTAAGAAATTAGCATATCAAATACGGTAAAACAAGATAAAATCATAAAATTTAAAGTATAAATATTGCCATTACTTGATTGTTTTGGTATTTTATAAAAAAATAATTTAAGGGGCATCTAAATGAAGTTATATAATAATTTAAAAATTAAAGTTCAGAATGCAAGGTATAAAGTGCGCAAATCAATTGATTACCTGCTCCTAAATTCATATGATTATTATACATGCCTGTACCCAGGAAACTCTGGAATAATAAGCAACTTCTTAATTGAACCATTCATATCACGAATAAAAATAGATAAAAATAATTTGAAAAAAATTGAGGATTTACAAGGGAAAGGAATTGTGATTTATGCAAGCAAACACAAAAGCCTTCTAGATTTTTTATTATTTCACACCCTACTTAAAAAACACGGAATTGCCTATCCTGAAATTGGCTTTGACTTTAAGTTCATTTTTTTACAACCTGTAAAGCGATATTTTAGAATTGTTTTAGCAAAAATTGATTTTTTTATTCATCATTTTAAAAATAAAGACCCTTATTCCTCGGGTTATATAACTGATCAGCTTTCAATCACCAGATCAGGATTTCTTTTCCTGATTGAGAAAAATGCCTTTTACCAACGATTTGTGAAATCATCTCCAGACCCATTAACTTTATTAATTGATATGCAACAAAAAATGGATACGCCTATATATATCATTCCTGAAGCAATAGTTTTTGGCTTAAATCCTACACGGAAAAAAATAAATATTTTCGATTTCCTTTTGGGCACACCTGAAAAACCGAAAAAAATTCGTCAACTTTATACAATTTTAAATAATCCTAAAAAAATAAGTGTTGAAATTTCAGACCCTGTTAATTTAAAAGAATTTCTAAAAAAACCTGAAATTGCATCCCTTGCTGCTGAGTTCCAAACACACAATCTAAGAAGCTATCTTGTAGAGCTTACTAATAATCAGATTAGAAGCATCATAGGTCCTCAAATTAAAACAAAACAGGAAATTACAGAGGATATCCTTACAGATAAATATTTACAGGAATACCTTGCTGATTTCTCATCAAAGGAGAATAAAACACTAGCACAAACTCGTAAAGAAGCTGCAGCGTATATTAAAGAAATTGCAGCAAGTTATAATATTAGATTTATTCAAGTCTTATATTTCCTGTTGACCTGGGTTTTTAATAATATTTTCGAAGGTGTTGTAGTTGATCAAGAAGGACTTGCAAAGGTTAAAGAAGCTTCGAAAGAGGCCCCTTTAATTTTTGTACCCTGCCATAAAAGCCATTTAGATTATCTTCTTATTCCATATATCATGTATGCAAACAAAATGCCTACTCCTCATATCGCTGCCGGCAAAAACCTTTCTTTCTGGCCTTTAGGACCAATATTCAGGTCTAGTGGTGCTTTTTTCTTAAGAAGGAGCTTTAAAGGTGCGACTCTTTATAAAAAAATATTTGATGCTTATATTAAAAAACTTCTTAGTGAAGGTTTTAATATCAAAATCTATATCGAAGGTGGAAGAAGCAGATCAGGTAAACTTTTATCACCTACATTTGGATTATTATCCATGGTTTTTAATGCATATCTCAGCAACGCATGCAACAACCTCATATTTGTTCCTATTTATGTAGGATATGACAGAGTTCTTGAAGAAGATGCATATCTAAAAGAACTTGAAGGTGGAAAAAAAGACCCTGAAAGTGTTTCACAGATTATCAAAGCACGAAAACTTTTGAAAAAAAAATATGGCAAAGTCTACATCAAATTTGATGAACCAATCTCATTAAAAGATTATATTAGCAAAAAAACTAGTTCTAATATTTATCCGGGAACTGAAGAAGCAAAGGCAATTATTCAAGACTTAGGATACAAGCTTGTCAATTCTATTAATTCTATATCCATTGTTACACCACATGCTATTATTGCGAGCTCTGTTTTAAATAACAATAAAGGTAAATTTCTTAAAAAAGAAATTCTATACAAAACCCAAACCTATATGAATTTTCTCTCATTTTTTAATATAGAATTTGCTGACACATTAACCGTAGACCCTGACAGTTCCCTTAACCATGTCATAAATCTCTTTATTTCAAGAAATTTTTTGGAGTTAGCTGATGAAGATGAAGGTGAAATAACTGATGACACTTATTTTTTAGTTAAAAACAACAAGCGCCCTATCTTAGATTATTACAAAAACAATTCATTGGCATTCTTTATACCTGCTGCTTATACTGCTACTGCCATTCTTGAAAAAGAAAGTTTTCAGTTTACAATTGCAGAACTCCAAGAAAGATATAAGTTTCTTCAAAATCTTTTTATGGATGAATTCCCCTTTGATGAAGATAAAACCTGTGAAGACTATATATCAGCCTGTGTCAAGGCCTTTATGAACGATGGGATTATTCTACCGGACAAAACTCTTCCGGATTCATACAACATAACTTCTTCCGGATTCAAAAAAATAAAATGCTTTGCTGAGTTTTTATTACCCTTTCTTGAATCCTATAAAACAGTTTTAAGCTATTTCCAAAAATATGCCAAGGAAGATCATGAACCTAAAGAAAGAATAAAAACAATTCAATCTCTAGGTTTAAAAATGTACAAACAAAATATTGTTTTATTAAAAGAATCTTTGTCTAAAATAAATTTCATCAATGCTACAGAGTATTGTCTAAAAAGTGGTATTTCAAACCCAAAAAACAAGGCAGGCTTAAAACAATTACAAAAAATAATTGAAAAAACTATTTCTTTATTAACTTCCTAAGATAATGAAAGCCTTAATACTTGCTGCAGGGTTTGGCACAAGACTTTTACCATATACTCAAGCCATACCAAAACCATTATTAACAATAAATTCTATGCCTGTCATAAGGCTTACAATTGAAAAGTTAATCAATGCAGGATGCTCAGAAATAATAATAAATACTCACCATCTCCATGACCAGATTGAAAATTATTTTAAAATAAACACGTTTCCTATAAAAATTAAAACTGTTTTTGAACCTGTAATTTTAGATACAGGTGGAGCTGTTAAAAATATAAAATCGTTAATAAAAGATTCAACATTTATTGTTATTAACAGTGATATTCTCTTTGATATTAATCTTACTGAAATTATTAAAGCTCATCATGATGGTAAATGCCTTGCGAGCTTAGTTCTCCATAAACATGAAAAATTTAATCAAATTGAAATAGATGAGAATAATTTTATTATAAGTTTTGACTCTTTGACAAACCCTTATGCCTTTACCGGTATTCATATACTTTCTTCTGAAATTTTCAATTTAATGCCGGATAAAGATATTTTTTCAATAATTGATTTTTATAAGAATCTAATAAACAACAAAAAAGCAATTAATGCTTTTGTACTTAAAAAGGCTTACTTCTGGGAAGATATTGGCACTATAGATACATACAAACATTCGTCTATGAAGTATCTGACGTCTTCAATAGAAAGACCAAAAGAAAACAACATAAATCAAATGAAAATTCAAAAACTGACCGGAGACGGCTCAGACAGAGAATGGTTTCGCATAGAAACAAATAAAAAAACGTATATAGCAGCTGATCATGGGATTAATACTTCAAACACATCAAATACAACATTTCAGCTTGATTCCTTTATAAATATAGGGAATCACCTATATAATAAAAAATTACCTGTGCCAAAAATTTTGAACTTTGATACTTTTTCTGGAATTGCTATTGTTGAAGACCTTGGCAACAAACATCTTGAAACCATTATAAACAACTCAGAGGATAATGAAACAATTTTCAACTGGTATAAAAAAGTTTGTGATGCACTCTTTTCTTTTTCAAAAAAAGGATTAATAGGTTTTAATAAGAAATGGACCTTTGAAACAGAAGAATACTCAAAAGAAGTAATCCTTGAAAAAGAATGTAAATATTTTATTGATGCTTTTGCAAACAAATACCTTAAAAAAAACGTTGAGTATAAAACTTTTTTAGACGAATTTGAATTTATTGCTGACAATTGTACTGATTCATCATTTAAAGGACTTATGCACAGGGATATGCAATCTAAGAACATCATGGTAAAAAATAATTTTATTTATTTTATTGATTTTCAATCAGCACGGAAAGGACCATTAGAGTACGATATGGCATCACTCTTAATTGATCCCTATGTTAAACTTGAAGATAGTTTAAAAGAGCAAATTTTAGAATATTTCCTTGATATAATAGTAAATAATAATATTATTGATGCAAAACATTTTAAACATTGCTATAAATACTGTTGTATTACAAGAAATTTACAAATACTTGGGGCGTTCAGTTATTTAAGCAAGGTTAAAAACAAAAAAAGGTTTGAGGCATTTATTCCCTTTGCCCTGGCAAGCTTAAAAGAACATATTAATTTGATAAATATTAAAAAAATACCAAAACTTAATAAATTTATTAACTCTTTAGAAATTTGATTATGAATAAAATAAACTTAATGATTAACGGTATTCCAGGTAATGTTGCTATTATTATTGCAAAACATGTTTTAAGAGATGAAAGGTTCATACTTGTGCCCTATTCCTTAACTGGTCCTGAAATTAATGACATAATATTTAAAATTGACGATTTTGAACTCTCTCTTATTAAACCTGCTACCAGGTGTGATCAAATCATTGATATCAAAACCAAATATAATGATATGTATACTATTGATTTTACACATCCTTCTTCTGTTAATTCAAATGCACTTTTTTATATTGACAATGACCTTCCTTTTATAATGGGAACAACTGGTGGAGACCGAGAAAAACTAAAAAAGGATATCAACCAGGGAACAACACCTGCTGTAATTGCCCCTAATATGGCAAAACAAATTGTAGGTTTCCAGGCAATGATGGAATATGCTGCTATTACTTTTCCTGATCTTTTTAAGGATTTCACTCTTGAAATAAATGAAAGCCATCAAAAAGGGAAAGCAGATACCAGCGGTACAGCCAAAGCAATGGTTAAATATTTTAACCAGCTGGGACTAAAATTTTCAGACAAGGATATTAAAAAAGAAAGAAACCCAGAAGTACAAAAAAATGTGTGGAAAATACCAGAAGAACACCTTGCAGGTCACGGATTTCATACATACAAATTAAAATCAAATGATGGGACTTGCGCGTTTAAATTTGAACACAATATTTGCGGCAGAGACATTTATGTTAACGGATCATTGGATGCTGTAGTGTTTTTACATAAAAAAATTTGTACACAAAAAAATACAGATACAAACTATTTTACCATGATAGATGTTTTAAAACAGGCTTAAATAAAATTGAATATATTTACCAAAATCATATTAATTCTCTTTGGTATTGCATATTTTCTAAGCCCGATTGATATAATTCCTGACTTTTTAATCCCTTTTTTAGGCTGGCTTGATGACACATTTATAATTGGGATTATTATATATCTCATAAGATATGGTAAATTACCTTATTTTAAAAATTTTTCTCGTATTTTTTATTCCTTTAAAAAAACTTCGGAAAATTTCACCCGGAACAATCAAGAATCGCCTAATATTAACAAAAGCCCTTATGAAATTTTAGGAATTAAGGGCAATGCATCCAAAAAAGAAATCCAAAAAGCATACAAAGAAAAAGTAAAACAATATCATCCTGATAAAGTCGCACATCTTGGGAAAGAGTTACAAAAAATTGCAAACGAAAAATTTATTGAAATTAATAATGCCTATGAGTTTTTAATACAAAAACCGTAACAGCTATTTTTCTTGACAATTGTATTTATCTCTGGTTTAAAGCAGATTATTAAACATTGAAATAGATTAGGAAATTTTTTGGCTTCAATAACTGAAATACTTACTCTTGTGGTGATAATTATTGGCATTATTATTCTGCCTAAAATGTTCAGACAGGAAAAAAAAGGATCATCAAAAGAAAAGTTATCCATAAACTCTATCCCTGTTTTGGTTCGCTTTGGAATTCTTGCTTCAATTCTTATTCCTATTATTTCTGCCCTTTTCTTTCAGCCTTGGAAAAACAATCTTACCCTATTTATTCTCACAGGAATCATACCTTTGATTGTTGGATGGGGGATGTACTGGATGATTGCGGGATTAAAAAATAAGACCAAAACCAGATAGTTTGGTATTAATCTATATCTATCCAATATTGAGACCAATCACATCTTTCTTTATATGGAAAATTCATAAGTTCGGTTGCAAGTATAGAAAAATTCATTTTTCTTATTACTAAATACGAAACTTTGTTTTTTTCAAATATTTTTTTTACACCTACTGCAACGTACAAGTTTTGATGTTCCTCCGAGACCCAGCATTCCACAGCACCAGTCATGATAATAATGTCACCCTCTTTTTTAATATCAAAAAAATTTACCATGGATATTGTAAAAGGTTTTCCATTAAAAAAATTTTTGGCGCTTGTACGTGTTAATTCACACCGGATAAAATTTTCAAAACATGCCTTTCTTTCGCTATATTCAGTATCACTGGCAAATGTATTTTTTAAAAAAAATACCTGACAAAATATGATGAGAAAGAAAGAAAGAAATATTAATGGTTTTAAAATTTTTATTTGCATATTTTACACATTATTTTTTAAAAGTTTAGTTATTGTTTTGCTTAAATCTTTTAAAATTACAGGCTTTACTATTATATTCTCCATCTTGGAAAAATCACTTATTAGTTTTTCATTGTTTTTTTTATTGTTGTAAGCCCCTCCTACAATAATCGGTGTTTGAGGGGAAATAATAGCAAGTTTTCCAATAAAATCCGTTTTATTGGAATTTGGAATATCACAATTCACAATCACCATATGAAAATTACCAGGCTGAACTTTAAACATTCTTAAAGCCTCTATAGAATCATCCATGAAAGTTGTCGGATATCCTAAATCCTCAATAATTTGTTTTAAAAGTTTTTTTCTTTTAATATTACTATCAACTATAAGAATATGCTTTTCTCCTTCAATAACTTTTAATCTTGAAAAAGAATCTGCATTGTCCCATTTGTTTTCATTTACAGGATATATAGACGTGACATCTATAACATACGCTTTTGATGAAATAAAATTATTATTATCATCATCAGGTACTTTGATGATCATTGTTTTATTAGTTGCAATGTATTCTCTAAGCCATGTTCTATATTGATAGTTATCTCCTTTTAATATTAAAATTTTCTGCCCGGCAATGGAGGTTATTTGTATTGAATGGTAAATCTGCAGGTGATGTTTAAAGTCATCAGTTTCTTCTTGATAGTTTTCAGAAACATAATTTACCACATAATCACGAGTAAATCCGGTTATCGGGATTATCAACAAGACAAAGAGAGTTATAAATATCTTTTTCATACCTGTCTCTTTAAATAATATTTATGCAGTACAATAGAGCTTTAATGATATTTGTACTAATAAATATATCGGTTGTTGAACCATGTTACTTGAAAAATCACAAAAAATTTTTAATCCATTTTATGTGCTTTAACTCTAAATCTTCTTGTGATGATCTCAATGATCTCTTCAGCACTTGTTTCAATAGGTTTGTTACTTACTTCTACCATGGAATATCCTTTAGAGATAAAATATTTTCTGGCTATTTTAATCTCTTCTTCAATATTTTTTTTCATGGCATAGGGAGTTATTTCGGAAACACCAAGACTTTCCTGCCTCATTTTTCTGTGGGCAAAAAGTTGAACAGGATTTATATCAAGTGCAATTATTCTCCTTCTATCGATCTGATTTAAGATGTCAGGCATGGGGATACCCGGTACAAAAGGAACATTTGCTACTTTCCACCCTAAAACAGACATATACATTGAAAGTGGTGTTTTACCAGCTCTGGACAATCCCACTAAAATCACTTCTGCATTAGGAAGGTTGTCAGGGTTTACTCCATCATCCTGAGCAAGCGCAAACTCTATTGCAGATACCTGGGTTAAATTGACCTGGTGTATTTGTCTGTAAAGCCCTGGCTGTTCAAGTGGTTGTCTATCTAAAAAAGCCTCGATTTTTGAAATAACAGGTCCCATAAGGTCAATTGTAACAATACCAACATCAATACCTTTACGTGTAATATACTGTCTTAATTCTGCACTAACAATTGTGTGCACAACAAGACTTTCAGTATCTATAACTTTTTCAAAAAATTCATCAACATGATCTTCAGTTCTAATATGTGGAACCTTTAAAATTGATATTTTGTTGTTCGGAAATTGAACAAGTATACTTTGAACAAGGTTATATGCATTGATTCCTTCGCCACATGAAGCAATATAAATCATATTAAAATTTTTATCTTCAATTTTTTCAAACATAAGAATCCCTTTTAAAGATCAAATAAATGTATTAATATCATAAGAATAATATAATAACACAAAACTTGAGTCAAATTGGAGAGTAACATGACACATGAAAATGCAGGTCATTATGCAAAAAAACATCAAGGTATAAAAATTGATAATACAATTGCAGAAAAGCTTAAAAAAACATCGAAAGATGAAAAAATTCCTTGTCAAAAAATTCATGCAGTTGCAAATGAATTATCAAGAATACCAATACAAGTCGGTATTCAAGCTGACTTAATAGAGCTAAGACTTAATTGCTGTCAACTTGGTCTTTTTGGTTGGGAAAAAGAGTCCTCAGGTAAGTTGATTGATAAAAATATTCAAATCAATGACATCCTTGAAGAAGCACTCGATAAGTCAGCTAAAGACAATCGAATAACATGTTCAGACTGCTGGGATATTGCAAAAAATCTTAAAATTAAAAAACTTGATATAGGATCAGCTTGTGAAAAAAAAGGAATTAAAATAAAAAAATGCCAGCTGGGTGCATTTTAAGCTTTTAAATAATTTTGTCGTAAATCCTCAGGAAATTTTTCGATTGCATATCTCAACATTGTGCGAGGCATTTTTTTAAACTCTTTTTTTAAAAATTTTTCCTCAACTTGCATATCTCTTTTGCCAATTTCCCTGAGCATCCATCCCACTGCTTTATGGATAAGATCTTCATTATCATGTAATAATATTTTTGAAATCTTTATTGTGTGTTTAAAATCATTCTTTCTAATAAAGTAGAAAGTAGCCAAAATTGCAATCCTTCTATCCCACAAAACCATTGATTTTGAAAGGTTATACAAAACGTCTTTTTCTCTTTCAAACAAAAAGCCTCCAACAATATGTGGTGCAGAAATATCAACGAGGTCCCAGTTATTTATTCTGTCTTTATTTTTTATATAAAGATCAAAAAGATCTTCTTTACCTTGAAGGTTTGTGCTTTTTAAAGAAAAGCGATTAACCATAATAATTAAAGCTATCATTCTATACTCATGTATTTTAGATCTTAAAAGTTTTTCTATTAGATCCGGTCCTATATTTTTATATTGTTTAGCAACCTGCCTGATTTTTGGTACTCTAACTCCGATAAAAATATCACCTTCACCATAACCACCTGTTTGTGTTTTAAAAAAAATTTGATGATGAGCAGCATATTGATCGTTTGAATGTTTTTTAAGTTCGTTTTGTATTTGCTTTATCATCATAGTGGCTTCATAACCTAATCACTTTTCAGCCGTGCACGCTTTTTTCTCTTTTTTTTTTGTTTTCTTATTTTATTTATTTTTTCTAATTCTTTTGAACTTGTACCAAATTTCAATTCTTCTATTTTTTCTACCAAAAGCTTCAATGCTTTATATCGGTTCAAATGTTGAGATCTCGCTTTTCCATATTTTACTGTCAATTGTGAAGGAACATGTTTTAAAAAGACTGCGCTGGAAGATTTATTTACTTTCTGCCCTCCTCTTCCAGAAGATTTGATAAATTTTTCCTCTATATCACTCTTATCAATCTTGAGTGTTTTCATCCTTACTTCAAGCTCGAGTATTTTTTCTTTTTTTGGTCCCATAATCAGAACTTATCTTTTAAAATAGCTCTTAAAATGATTGATAGTTGTTATAATGTTATCACGACTTATATCAAGATGAGTTACAAGTCTGAGTTCTTTTCCATTGGGTATTAAAACTCCTTTATTTTTCATAAACTCAGTTAGATCTAAATAATCATTTTTTAATGTAACAAAAACCATGTTGGTTTGGGCAGCATCATATTTTACGTTTATTTGATCAATGCCTGATAAGCCCTTTGCCAAAAATTGAGCATTGTCATGGTCCTTTGCAAGCCTATCAATATTATTATCTAAAGCAAAAATACATGCCCCTGCTAATATTCCGGCCTGACGCATTCCTCCACCAAGCATTTTTCTCCATTTTCGTGCTCCCTTAATTTGTTCTTTGGAACCACACAAAGCAGAGCCTACAGGGGCTCCAAGCCCTTTTGAGAAGCACACAGATACAGTATCAAACATGCTTGAAATATCATTTACTTTTAAACCATGTTTTATTGCAGCATTAAAAACTCTAGCTCCATCAAGATGAAATCTCAATTTATTAGTTTCAGTAAACAATTTTGCCTGGTATAAATAATCCATTGGCAGAGCTAATCCGGAAATAGTATTTTCAAGACAAAAAAGTTGAGTTTTAGCAAAATGATAATCATCAGGTTTAATAAATTTTAATACCTTCTCTAAATTCAATGTTCCATTTTTTTCAAAATCAAGGGGTTGTGGTTGTATGCTTCCTAGTACGGCTGCACCACCTGCTTCATATTTGTAAGTGTGGGCAAGTTGTCCTACAATATATTCATCGCCACGAGCACAATGTGTCAACAATGCCAAAAGGTTAGTTTGCGTACCAGATGAAGCAAAAATAGCATCTTGCATCCCCATTAAATCTGAAATTTTTTCTTCAAGATAATTAATTGTTGGGTCTTCTCCATAAACATCATCACCGACATCAGCTTTAAACATGCTCGCAAGCATTTCTTTTGAAGGCTTTGTAACTGTGTCACTTCGAAAATCAATCATAATAAATCCTAAATATGTTTTATACAATTTAACTCATTAAACATAGATAGTATCATTCTTTATTTGATTGGTATAGTTCTATATTCTATTCCAATTCCAGCTCCCAGCACTCTTCTGTAAGTTTTTGTCCCCAAACAATATGGGTTTTTGTCTCAGTAACCTGAAACTCAAATTTAGCATACAGCTTACGAGCAATTTCAAGATTACTTACAGTCCATAAAATAATTTTTTTATAGTCTTGACGTTTACAAAACTCAATGGATTCGTAAAGTAATTTTTTCCCAAGACCATTGCCTCTTGCCTGGGCATCTATTAAAAACCACCGCAACTAAGCCACATCTTCATCTGATTTTACAATTGCAATAGAACCCATAAATGTTGCTTCAGCCTCAACAACCCATAGATGATCTTTTTGTGGATTATACTGAGATACAAATTCAGCCATACCAGATGCAACATATGCATCAAATGAATTATCAAATCCATATGCTTTTGAATAAAAAATAGCATGCCAGTATATAATATAACCAATATCTCCCGGCTGATGAGATCTAATCGTAAAAGTTGTAGATTGTGAGGATTTTCCTAAAAAAATATACTCGATTTTTTCCATTGCTTGTACAAGTTCAACCTGTTCATCTTTTGAAATATTAGCAAAAGAAGAAATAATTTGATGATTTGACATCTCTTGAAGTTTTGATAACACAGATACACCATGAGGTGTAAGTGAAATAAGTTGTTTTCGAGTATCTTCTGACGATTGTTCTTTTTTAATCAATCCTTGTTTCTCAAACCGCATCAAAATGCGACTAAGATAAGCAGGATCAAGATGGAGTTGTTTGACCAGATCTTTAGAAACAAGATTCGATCTTTGACCAAATTCAAACAAAATACGCACCTAAATCAAAGAATAGTCACTCTTTAAAAGTTTATTATTCAAGAATCCAAGGATTTGTGTATAAAAACGATTAAAATGTCGAATTTTGTTAACTAAACTTTTATCAATTGCCATACAACTCTCTCTTATTATTTTGCAGCTATAGTTTTTTTTGTAATAAAATTAGTTAAACACCATGTCATTTGACTATGTCAAATATTATGCTAAAATACGAACTTATTATTAAAATAGGGATCGGTGTAACTACTGGATTTATTGGAGTTTTGTTTCTTTTTTTAGATAGCCATGAGATTTCAAATGATATAAGAACAGGCGATCTGATCATTCTTGTAGCAGTATTGTTTTGGTCATGTAATGCAATTTATGCAAAAAAAATAATTCATAATTTTAGTTCGCCCCAAATCACATGGTACCCCATGCTTTTTGGACTTCCCCTTTTCTTTTTATTTGGAGTACTCTTGTTTGATGACCCCTTAGCTAAATATCTATAGTTTTAATTGTTTTAATTGTTTTTGGAATTATATATGTGAATAAAGAATAATAACAAATTGACAGCACTTGACTTTAAAAATATTATATGATTTATTGATTGTTCAAAAGGAGAAACAAATGAATTTTTACTTAACAGACAGATTTTATTTTTATTATCGGTATTATTTTTATACTGGTCTGCCTGTTTTGCGCTGAAGTTTATTTTAACAAAAAAGCCGCAGGCACCAAAAGCCTGCGGCTTTTTTTTTGTCACAGGCTTTAAACTAAACTTATAAAGGAAAAAGCCATGAACCAGACTTATGATGTAAATATAAAAGAATTCAAACCACTTATCTCACCTGCTTCCATTAAAAAAGAACTACCAGTAAATGATGATGTTTCCCAAACCGTTCTTGATGGACGCCGTGATGTTGAAAACATTTTACAAAAAAAAGACAACCGTATTCTTGTAATTGCAGGACCCTGCTCAATCCATGACACAAATGCAGCTATTGAGTATGCTCAAAAGATGGAGAAATTAAGAGAAGAAGTTAAAGAAAAAATCAATTTGATTATGCGGGTATATTTTGAAAAACCCAGAACAACTATTGGATGGAAAGGATTGATAAACGATCCTTTTCTTGATTCTACCTACGACATGGATTCAGGCTTAAGAAAAGCAAGATCTCTTTTGATTGATATTAATCAAATGGGTCTACCAACTTGTACAGAAATTCTTGATCCTATAATTCCTCAATATATTGCCGGACTTTTAACCTGGGTGGCCATTGGGGCTAGAACAACAGAATCCCAAACCCATCGTGAAATGGCATCTGGCTTGTCCATGCCGGTTGGATTTAAAAACAGCACAGATGGGAGTCTTAACTCTGCTATCAATGCCATGACAGCAGCAGGATCCCCTCAACATTTCCTAGGAATTGATCCCCAGGGATATTCATCCATTGTCAACACTAAGGGAAACCCCTTTGGGCATATTGTTCTTAGAGGCGGCCCTACCCCAAATTATGATCCTATTTCTGTTGAAAGAGTCCAGAAAAAACTTAAAGCTAAAAATCTTATTGACGCTGTTATGATTGACTGTTCCCATGACAACTCTGGACAACAATTTAAAGGACAACCCTTTGTTTTTAAAAGTGTGCTGGATCAAAGAATTAACGGTAATAATGGTATTATTGGATTAATGCTTGAAAGCAATCTTTTTGAGGGTAACCAAAAATGTGATGGAGACATTAAAACATTAAAATATGGAGTTTCCATAACAGATGAATGTATTTCCTGGGAAACAACGGAGGATTTGATTCGTTGCGCTTGTAAAAGATTATAAAAAATATTCTTATTTCTTTTAAGTTGACCTGTGTGATTCTGCCCCAAAAGAACGGGTCCTTTCAAACAGCCAATTTATATTATTTACATAATCTTTATTCTGGCAGGGCTTTGACATATGATCAATCTTGGAATCTTTTTGTTTCAATTCTTTTATAGATTCTAAAAATTCTATATTACCGGAAATAAACAGGATCGGAATGGCTTTGTTTGTTGCTCTGATATAATGATATACATCCATTCCATTAATACTTCCTGGAAGAATATAATCCAAACTTATAAGATCATATTTATTTCTTCCAAACAAATCCATTGCAACCTGACCATTGTTAGCAATATCAACTTTGTGGTTACAAGGTTCCTGTGTTAGTATTCTGTATTGTACATCTGCAATAGCTGTCTCATCTTCAACAAGGAGAATATATTTTTCAAAATGTACTTTTCCTGTTTGGATTTCTTTTTTCTCTTCATTTGTTAACTCTTTTCTAACGACAGGTAGACTGATTGTAAACTTAGTCCCTGAACCTAATTTTGATTCAACTAAAATAATACCTTTGTGTTGTTGAATATATTTTTTCACATTAGACATTCCATAACCAGTGCCTTTAATGCCGGTTTTATAGGAACCTGTTACATCCTTGCTTCCTTTTAATGTGAAAGACGGTTCATAAATAGCCTCCAAATTCTCTTTAGGGATTCCACATCCATTATCCTCAATTTCAAAACAGATATTATCATCACAGCAGTACGTTCTAATTATGATTCTTGGATATTCAACCATACTTAAAGCATGGACTGAGTTTTGAATAAAATTTACAAGTGCATGCTCGATCATTCCAGGATCAGCAAGCAGTTCCGGGACACCCTGATTTTCTTCCTTTAGCAGTTCAATCCCTGCCAGATCCTTTTTCATTAAATTTAAAATAAGGTCAATTTTTTCACTAATTCGGAAAAATACCTGTTTAGGTTCCTGATCTTTAGCAAACACAATCAAGTTTTTTGTTAAATTTTTCCCCCGCACAGTCTGCGCAAGTATTAATTCCAGTGTCATTCTTATTTCAGCATCCTCACAATCAAGAAGATAACGCTGTTGCAGAATCATTTTTCCATACATTAAAGACTCAATTAATCCATCATATTAGAATGAAAAATATTAACGAAGCAGAAAGAATTCTCTTTAAATATATTGAGATTTATTATAATCAAAGGATGAAGCATTCTGCAAATGGTTAGAAAGCGCCTGCTCACCGTGAGCAGGAATGGCATAATCTGAGAAAAACGTCTTAACATAGCTTCCACTTTTTTGGGGTAGGATCAGTTTTTTATTGCGTTTTGTTTTGAAGATCTTTCTCTTTCTCTATTATTTGGAGCATCTTTAGCATTTCATTAGCATTGTAGATCGGCAGCTTTGAGCGCTTAAACCCTTTAGGATCTCTTGTGACTATTATCTCAGCTCCAGCATGGCAAGCAGCTTGATAAATTACGGCATCCTCAAAATCAATAAATTGAGCTATTAACGCATCTTCAATGACAGATCTGTTAACAGCAGCAATTTCAAATAACATCATAAGGGTTTTTATTTTATTTTGTGCTTTTTTTGATCCTATCATTTTTGTTGAAAGATAATGAATTGTTGTTATGGTTGTTGCACATAATAACCCAACCATTTTTCCACTTTCAACAAGAGACATCAATTGACTTGCTGGTTCTGCAAAAGGTTCTCTGCCAAGCATCACGTCAAGAACTATATTCGTATCAAAAAGAATTTTCATAAATATTTCTCTTCCAAATATTTTTTATAGTCCTTTTTGTCAATATTAGGATCGTTTAATGATCCCTTAATAGACTTAACTAATGGAGTGACTTGAACGGATTTAGTTAAGGCATTTTTATCAAGTAAATAAAAATAATCTGCCACCATTTGCGAAACAGATGTTCCGTAATTACTCGCATGTCTTTTGGCTGACTCAATTAAATCTTTTTCAAGTCGCAATGTAAGTTTTGTGTTCATAATTAATTTCCTTTTATGCTTGACGTATTAAACCAATACTAATATACGTCAAGCAAAAGCAATTGTCAAATATAATATTGAAAAAATTAAACCATTATTGAAGAATACAATCTTGAGTCAGACACATGTTATCAAGTTTATTCATGGTAGTTCTCTCTTAATGTCTCTGCCATCCATCTATCCCAAGCTTTATTTGCTTCTTCGTGGTTTTTATACCTGAAAATACCTTTAGGAACACGGGTTCTAAAGTTTGAAAGACTTATAAGCCAATCTCTTTCTTCTTGAGTAGGAGACCTTAACCCGTATGACCGTTGTTTTCTTTTTCCAATCGTTCTCATAATTTTTCTTTTTTATTACATTTCGGGTTCATCATCTAAATCATCATTCTTAAAAATTATATTATTGGTGCTGATCACTTTATTTTTTAGAACTTGTTTTAAGTCATTATGATCAAAAGCAGAATGCATAAACTCAATATCTTGTTTAGTTGCCCCGAATTGTAAGGCTTCTTTTTTCCAATCTTTAACTGCCTCTCCTACGCTTTTTGCTAATTCTCTTGCTTTTGCGATATTTAACCCGAAGTCTTTAGCGACTTCATAGGCAAGCTCCAAAGAAGCAGAGTTGTCGTTTTTATTAATATTAGTTTTTAAAAACCTGGCTTTAACGTGTTCCGGAGTTGGTTCTAAATCATATACGGGTGATAATATCCACCCTGTTTTACCATCATATAAAAAGCCATGGTTTCTTAAATGGTCATCAACATTTGAAATCATAATATTCAGAACAATGCGCTGCCACAGTTCTTTTAAATCTTTTGTGGTTTGAGATCCATATTCTATTAAAGAGTCTTTTATTTCAAGATAACTTCTTGTTTCATGGTCCTGTGCATTAAGCATACTCATTGCTGATAAAAATGGAATTCTATAATTGTATATATCACGATCAAAACGATCAAGAAGTAAAACATTTTTAGCTAATACTTTTTCAAGATTAAATCCCGGAACATTAATTCCTGCCTTTTTAGCTATGTGTAATGATAAAAATTCCCATAACGGTACATCCCATTCATCTTTTGGACTAGGTAATTTTGCAATTAATAATTTATTGTTTTTGTCTAAAACTACTGCTTTTGGTCTTGCTCCACCCAATGACGAACCAGGTTCAAAAAGATCTTTAATGTTTTGATCTGTTTCTTCTTTCATTATAACGTTTTGGGAAGCATTTAATAAATTTCCAAGGTTAATTAATGGTGGAATAGAAGAGGTTGAATGTAGGGCTAAAAAAGGGCCTTCTTGATTTTCTGAAAACCTTAGGGCCCCTTGTCTTGTTCTATCATCTACCATCAGTAGATAATCCGAAGGTTTTAATCTTCTGGCGTTTCGATTTTCTGTTTTTGCTCTTCTTGCTTCCTGACGATTCATTAATGTACAGCCCCATCGATCCGGTGCAGAATCACCAATAGATCCAAAAAGAGCTTTGCCTGTATGGTACGAACCTTCTCCAATAAGAAGAGCTGGTTCAAGGGAAAAAGAAATGCTGGCCATTCTCCATTTAGAAGAATATTCAAAGGTTGAAGTTTCGATTCCTCTTCTTTCTTTAATCCATAGCCGCCCAACGAAATATGTTTTACCGGCTAACTCTATATGTACGAATATATTTTTATCCATTTGTAAATTTAATCTCTTGCTCTCATTGGAATTCGTTCTTCATCAAAAATTTGTCCTACCTTATCGTTTTTTATATCAGCCAGGTCTAACCAATCAGAACCCAAGCCTATGGCAAATATAACGGTAGCGTAGGTTCCCATACCAACGCCTGGATCACCTTTTTGTATTTTTGAAAGGGTTTCTTTGCTTATCCCTGCCCTGTCTGCAATTACCGACATTTTTATTCTTCGCCTGAGACGAGCTTTCTTAAGATCTTCACCTAGTTTTTGAAGTTTATGTTTTACAGAAAGAGGTAATCTTTTTTTCATAATAAAGCCTATTATTATTGGCGTTAATAATCTTCATAACAATAATAATAGGCTTTATTATTAGGATTGTCAATGAAAAACTGATTTTCAACCGTTTTCATGATTTTATATTAAATTTCCATATCATCATCTAAATCACCTTCAATTATAATTTTTGTTTGACCGTGTTTATGATTGACAACCAAGTTAACCAATTTATTTTGTATTTGATCTGTCTTGACTGAATCAACTCCAGCAATTCCAGCAAACTTTGGCCAACTTTGAACAGCTTCATATACTTCTTCATACAAATTATCCGGATTGTTAATTTCCATTTTGTTACCAACAAGAATAAGGTCTTCTCTTTCTATATTGTCTTGTTTGCCGTTAATTGACAGTCTGTGTTGATGAGCAAACAGATCATACGGATCATAGACATAAACAAGGTCATAGGCCGGCGATAAGCTCCAATTACCTGATTTGTCCATTAAAAAAGAAAAATTTTTAACGTGGTCATCCATATTACAGGCTAAAACGTTAAATAACATGCGTTTGTATTGTTGTTCATGAGCTGGATACCCTAAATTAAGCTCTCTTATAATTGAAAAGATTTGTTCATAGCTGTGTGCATGGTTCCAATCAAAATGTGCCAGGCTGCTTAATGATTGCATGTGTATTTTTTCATTTTGATCACGATCAAAGCGCTTAGTTAAAAAATGCGCTCTGTTATTTTCTTCAAGCAGCTTACATTCTGTCATTTCAATGCCGGCTTCAATGGTCATTAAATAATAAGCATATTCTACTCGTCCATAGCCTTTGGGATCATCAAAACAATCAATAGCATTATCTTCAAATCCATCAAATTTAAGAATCCAATGTTCATATCCTTCTGAAATTTCTGCCTGACCAGAGATAATATTATTATCTTTTATTGCTACTATCGCTTTAGCTCTTGCCCCACCTGCAGAGGTTCCTACTCTTAAAATATCAAGCAATGCTTCTTTATTTTCTTTGTCTGAGCCTGAGACATTAACATCAAGTTGAGTTCTGTCATATAGTACTTTTTGAGCTAAACCAAGTAGTTTTTCAACATCAATATTGTGTGTCTGGTCAAGCTTTGAAGGCCCGACAGTTGGTTCAAATTCAAGAGCTCCTATTCCTCTTTTTCCTATATAGCATAATCGTTCAACTGGATTGAATGTATTAGGATCTCTGTTGTTTGTTTCCAACCAGGAATCGATAATTGAATTTCCAAAATCGTCTGGCAAAGAAGTTGTTAAAAGTCCAGGTAGGCCATGAAAAGCTGGACCTGCGAGATCAGGAAAACTAAATTCTCTGGTTTGAGTCAGTGCTTTTTGACTCATAAAAAGAGGACTTATATCTAAATTTTTTTGCACGAAACTTTCATCAAATTCAAAAATAGCGTAATTGAAACGATCTACCCAGGTTACAGCACCGATTATATCGCCCCAAAGTTTTACATATGCAGTTTTGACCGGTTTAATTTTCATTTACACCCCTAAAATTTTATTTATTCTTTTTTGATGTTCTACTGCATTTTTAGTGCTTCTTGCTCTTTGACGAGATTTTCCCATTTTAGCAAGCTGCAAAGGGCTTATTGTTGCAGCCTCTGGAATTACAGAATCAAGCACTTCAACCAGGCCAAGAGCTCGTAATACTTTTATATAATTAAGTAGTGTACAGCTTCCTTTTTCAGCATTCTGAATTGCTTTAAGACTAATGCCGGAAAACTCAGCGATATCTTTTTGTGTCCAGTTCTTATTTAGCCTGAATTTTTTAACACGATCTCCAAGTTCTTCAGCAATCGATTTGTCAGTCATTCTTTTATAAACTTTCATTAACACCCCCAAAAAGGAATTTAATATTAAATAAATAAAATTAATACCTCTTTTTAGATTTATTATAGCATATATTCAAGCATCCAAGTTACAAAAAGTAAGCTTTTCATTTTATCTCACTTAAAAGATGTTTAAAGCTATTTTTCTTCTTTTTAAATGCCTTTTAAGATATATTATAATGCAAACAATATAAGAATGCAAGTTATTTTTAGAAATTAAATAATGGTTTAATATTTTATCGATCATTTGACAAAGGTCTATATCCCAAAAAGCACTCTGGCCATTAGAAAAAAAAGAGGAGGATTCTCTTTGGAACAATGGAGCTGGCCAGAAAATGACTTAAAGACACAGCCTATGCATTAGGTAACGTTTCTCTCTGATTCCAAGAGAATATTTTTCAGAGCTGCATGGAAGTGAAAGAGAAATTTATCTCCCGTTGATCCCAAAAAACTAAAAGTCTGTTTTTAATGTTCATTGTTTTTCTCATTTAATGGTTCTGAAGATAGGTATATCATTATTTCTAAAGCTTTAAGTAAAACAAAAACTTTATCAATTTGAACTGTTTCTTTTCCTCGTTCAACATTGCTGATGAACTTTACACTGGTTCCGGTTACATCTGCCAGATCCTTTTGAGTCATTTGTTTTTGCTTCCGAATGTCTCTTATGGCTCTGCCTATGTATTTTGGCAATCGCGCTAAATATGGATATTGTATGCTTTTCAAAAACAACCACCTTTTTATAGTATGGTTAATAATTAATGCTCTGTGCCTAATTTAACCGTACAGTGAAATTTAATAAAAAACAAGCATTTTAACCGAACGGTTACTTTTTAATCTATTTCTTTCAAGCGTTCATCAAAACCAAAATTAAAAGGCTCACCAATCTTTAATTTTAAAAAATCAGGATGCATTGGATTTATTAAATAATTATGTTCAAGTGATATAATAACACTTGGTACTTCAAGCACAAGGGATTCCCTTTTTTCTATCCAATCATCTCCAATTGTTTTTGAAAAATGGCCAGCCGGTATTTCATCCCATCCCCCTGGAAGCGTTTTTAGTTTTTGGATGTATTTTTCTTCAAACAGTATTGGAACTGCTGCAAAAAGGTTTAACAAAATTTCAGAAGAAAGGTTAACAAGCATTTCAAGGGTTGCTAAAGATAGATTTTCTGCAGCATATATCATTGCTGTTCCTGGTGAGTTCCAACGTCCTCCGTAAAGCCTTGCTCCTTCACCATCAAGTACATTATTAATATATGTTTTTTTTACAATTCTCCATGCCGTAATTGTCATGAAAAAACACCATGCTCAATACGACCTAAAAGGTTTTCTACTTCCCTTGCACCAATTTCCGTATCCAAAAAATCTATTGGGGCTTGCCCTTGTAAATGTACCAAGGGTTTTTTAAACCATTGCTTTGTTAAATTTGAATCTTCAAAAACTCTTAAGGCCATATTAAAAATCCGTTTGATCCTGAATAATCGTTCCGATTCTGCAAACGAAAAGACACCTTTTTTTTTACGAATAGCTAATGTGCTTGTTGATGTGCTTATTATACGAGCTAAGCGTTTTTCAGGCATTCCAATTTCTTTACAAATTTTTGTAAAGAAATTAAGTGGCAGACCTTTTTTGATTTCTTCGATTTGTGTTTTTGGGTTTTGAAGTTTGACCATAGAATTCATTGTTCGCCTCCTTGCTTTTTAAATGTTCCCGTTTTGTAACAAGCGTATTACAAAATAGGAACATTGTCAAGGAAATAATTCTGTTTTAATCTCTGGCTCTCATTGGAATTCGTTCTTCATCAAGAATTTGTCCCAACCTATCCTTTGTTATATCAGCCAAGTCTAACAATAGAAGCTCTACAAATATGATAAAACTGATCTATATTTATTTTTTTGTTTTCCTTTTTTTTAACCGGGTATGGTATTCATCCCAGGCAAACAGTGTCGCAAATGGATGGTTTTGTAAATGGTTTTCCCACCAATTCAATTGATCTTTAGGAAGATCAAAAAAACAATCAGTTGCAAACACCTGTGCAATTCTTTCATGGTTTTTATCTTCAAGAATTTCTTTCCAGATCTTTCTTTGATGTTGACCCGTCTTTATGCACCAGTCTATGCATCGTTGTCGATCCTGATCATTATTTAAACAACGTTCAAGCCCTCTGTGGATATTAAGCCAACATCCATATCTATATAAACTGATATGGTTGACACTTG
>JAGLHT010000003.1 GCA_023143455.1 Desulfobacterales bacterium | reverse complement strand
AGGCTAGACGATGGGGACGCATATGTCTGTTTTTAATGGTGGGCCGTACTGGGCTCGAACCAGTGACTCTCTCCTTAAAAGGGAGATACTCTACCAACTGAGTTAACGGCCCCAGCCATTAAAAACAAAAAATATTTATAGTTGATTATAATCATTTTGTCAACATAAATTTGTAAATAAGCTTATTTATTTTCTCCAGAATTCCGGGACCAAAAGTATGATAATTGTATAGATTTCAAGTCTTCCAAGAAGCATGCACCATAATAACAACCACTTAGCAAAAATTGGCAGGTGGGCAAAATTTTCCGTAGGCCCTACAGTCCCAAACCCTGGGCCGATATTTCCTATGCAGGAAGCCACAGCTCCAAAAGATGTTACCATATCAATGCCCATTGCTCCAAGAAGCATACTGCAAAGGACAAACAATCCAATATACAAGGCTAAAAAGCCCATAACACTTCTTAAGACATCATCTGCAACCACATTTGAGTTAATCTTTACCTGGGCAACACTTCTAGGGTGAATCAGTTTAAAAAGTTCTCTGTAGCAATATTTAAAACCAACAATAATTCGAGAGCATTTCATTCCACCACCAGTTGAACCTGCAGAAGCCCCTATAAACATACAAATAAAAAGGATTATATGACTCAACCCTGAAAAGGTCTCGTAATCAGCAGTAGCAAACCCGGTAGTTGTCAAAATAGAAACTACCTGAAAAAAAGCATATCTGAATGAGTTTTCAATGGTTTCATAGGCTGATCCATAGTTATTAAAAGTGATGACCAATGTAAAAATTGCTATTAATAATATAAAAAACCGAAGTTCAGTATCTTTCCAGAAAGAAAGGGGTTTGCCTCGTAGCAACTGATAATAAAGAGAAAAATTGATGCCTGCAAGCAACATGAAAAAGGCAATCACATATTCGAAATATGCACTGTCATAATAAGCAATAGATGTATTTTTCGGTGAAAATCCGCCGGTAGGCATGGTGGTAAAAGCATGAGATAGAGAATCATAGAAACTCATTCCACCTCCCAGAAGAAAAACAACCTCCATTGCAGTAATACCAGCATAAACTGCCCAGAGAATTTTAGCAGAGTCAGTGAGTCTTGGAGTGAGCTTGTCAGGGATAGGGCTTGGCACTTCCGCCTTGTAAAGCTGCATCCCACCTACACCAAGAAAGGGAAGGATGGCAAGAGTCAGAACAATAATCCCCATTCCGCCAAGCCATTGAATGAAACTACGCCACATAAGTATACTCAAAGATGTAGCTTCTATATTAGTCATCACAGAGGACCCTGTTGTTGTAAACCCTGACACAGATTCAAAAAACGCATCTGTAAAAGAGGCGAATGTGTCGCCAAGATAAAATGGGAAAGCACCAAAAAGACCAACAGCAGTCCAACCTAAAGCAACAATGGCAATCCCTTCCCGTTGGCTCAGAAAATCAATATCAGATTTTCTCCCAAAAAAAACTAAACAGAATCCTGAGAAAAGAGTGATTACTATTGATTTAATAATTGGAATGAGCTGCCCATCATTATAATGAAAACTTAAGACCAAAGGCAGGGTCATGGCAAAACATAAAAATATTAAGAGTACACCAATTGTTTTTGAAATATATCGCCAACGCATTTAAAAAAATTCCAACTTAACTGTAAGCAGTTTTTCAAGCTTTTGTATGTCTTCTTTTTTTGAAAATATGATAATTCTATCATCAGGCTCCACAACACTCTCTCCTGAAGGGATTATTATTTCATCTTCTCTTATTATGCATACAAGGATAGCGCCCTTGGGAAAAGCAATCTTCTTTAATGGTTTCTTTGTAATACTTGATGTTTTCAACGCGACTGCTTCTATAAATTCTGCTCCCTCACCAATAACTGATACAGCAGATAATACTTTACCTTTCCTGATATCTCTCAGTATCGATCTTGCTGCTGAAAGTCTTGGGCTTACTATTTTATCAAGCCCGATTGTCTTCATAAGCGGGAAATAATTTGTTTTGCTGATTTTTGTTATTGTGCTTTTAGCACCCAGCTCTTTTGCAAGCAAAGAGACAAGAATATTTGTTTCATCATTATCTGTTGTTGAAACAACCACATCAATTTCACTCACATTCTCTTCTAAAAAAAGGTTTTTTTCCGAAGCATCACCATGCAAAATTACAGTTTTTTCAGTCTTTTTAGCAAGGTACTCACATCTTTTAAGATCAGAATCAACTATTTTTGTATTTATAGATTCCTTTTCCAACAATTTTGCAAGCCTTAAACCAATGCGCCCTCCTCCAACAATGAGAACACTCTTAAGCGGTGTAATCTTTTTACCAAAAAGTTCAATAATGTCGTTCAATTTTTCAGTTTCAGCGATAAAATAAACAAGGTCTTTAGGTAAAACCTTGTCATTCCCCCCTGGAACAATTGTTTCTTCTCCCCTTATAATGGCTGAAATCAATGGTCTTACATTACCAAACATGGATGGAAAATCTATGAGACGAATATTTGCCATGGGGGATTTTTCATCAATACGCAGCCCTACAAATTTTACTTTTCCACCTGCAAAACTGCCCATATCTATAGCTCCGGGCACGTTCATAAGCCTACGCATTGTATTAACAACCACAACTTCAGGGTTAATTATAGTGTCAATATAGGGGGCCTCGTTTTTAAAGTTTTCATGGTAGCCATCAAAGTCTGCACTTCTGATTCTGGCAAGCTTTTTAGTTGTAGGGGAGATCATATTAGCAATAAGGCACGAAATAAGATTTGCTTCATCACTGTTAGTAACAGCAAGTAAAATCTCAGCCTCTTTAATTCCAGCTTCAAGAAGAACCTTTGGGTTAGTTCCAGAACCAGTCATAACCTGCACATCAAGGTCATCAGCAAGGCGTTTGGTTGCAACAGGATCTTTGTCAATAACAACAACTTTTTTATTCTCAGAAGAGAGCTTGCTCGCAATATTATATCCAACTTCACCAGCACCAACTATGATTATCTTCAAAATCTTGCTCCTGTCAAACTTAATTTGAATTTTTAAATTACTATAATGATAGTTCTTTTACAAGTCTTTCAACATTCAGAGTTTATCAAATTCTTTTTTTAAGTTTTTTATTAAGATATCAGGCAAGCAGGCTTGGAGCAAGCATTTTTACTATTTCAAAACTTTCTTTAGTATCAATATCAAGAGCCTTAACCCATGGCATCTCGTATCCCATAAGATTATCATCATAAAATGTTTTTTTCTGTAAAAACCGATCTGTCTTTGCCCAATATATTGTACCATTGCTTACAACAAGTGAAGGGTGAAACTGAGATTGGACACTAGCATATTCTGGCCACATAGGCTTTAAGAGCCCCCCCTCTTTTTTTTCCAATGCCTGAACCGGTTGCAAATTAAATTTTGAAACACCCATGACTACATTAACCTTAGAAGATTCTGTCAGTAATTTAAAAGAATCTATAATATCCTGAGAAGTTAGAAATATTGCCGTTGCATATATACAACAAAAAAAATCAGGCACCATGCCTTCTTTTTTAAGCTCTTTTAAAACATGCTGACACACCTCTACAACCGTTGATCTATCCTGAGCTAAGCTTTCAGGTCGCTTTAAAAACCTGGCTCCAGATTCTTGGCCTATCTTTCCGATTGCTTCATCCTCAGTTGAGACAATGACCTGGTCAAATAATTTACTTTTAATGGCATTCATCAAAGGATAAGCAAGCATAGGCTTGTCCTGCACAGGCAATATATTTTTTTGGGATAACCGCTTTGAGCCAGCCCTTGCCGGGATTATTGCAATATTACTCATTTATTCAAAATCTCCCCAGGTAAGTTGGCTGCCAGAAAGTATCTCTTTAGTAAACTTTTTACTCAGCACAAGATCTGTCATTAAAGGCTCAATTCCTGTTCCCGGTCTTGCATAATCAAGAGTGTTTTTATTAATTATATCACCTTTTTTAACATCTTTTTTTAAAACAATACTCCGCCTTGTATTTTTCCCTGTTTTGTACTCCTCTTCACTAATCACTCTCCTGCTGCTGCCTAATGCTATTTCAAGATCACGTATTGATTGTACAAATTTTTTCATATCTTGAGGTTCAAGGGAAAAAATATGTTCCGGGCTTTGGCATGTTCTATCAATAGTAATAGTTTTTTCCACAATATTTACACCTAAAGAGACTGCTGCTATATCCATCTCCCACCCCGGCGTATGATCTGAAAAAGCAATAGGGCATGGGAACAATTGTTTTAAAGTTGGAATTGCCTTTAAATTAATACTTTCAAGTCTTGCTGGATATCCTGAAGGACAATTATGAATAATAACTCTATCATTACCTGTTTTTAAAACTTCTCCATATGCTTTTTCTACCTCACCTATTGTTGCATTCCCGGTATCAAGCTGTATACTCATCCCTGTTTTGGCGCAATACCTTATGAATGGAAAATGGTTAATGTCTCCTGAACATATCTTTATTGTATCTACTCCTATATCTTCTAAAAAATCGACCTCTTCTTCAAATGTTGCAGTGGAAAAAAATATTATTCCAAGATCATCACAAAACTCTTTTACTTGTCTCCATTGATCAAAGGTTAGATATCTACGCTTTAGTATATCATATAGTGGTTCTGTGACCTGTTTTTTTTCCCCGGTATCCTTATTAATAAGCATTTCATATACAAAAGGTTGTGCTCTGTCAGGAACAAGCCTGTCAGGATCAAGAATTTGAAATTTTATTCCATCAGCGCCTGCTTCAACAGAATGCCTTACTAGCTCTTTTGCTGAGTCAACACCGTTATGGGTCGCACCGGCCTCAAACACTATGAAAACAGGATACCCGTCACCAACCTTTTGTTTGTCTATTAAAACCATATGATTATCTCCATCCTTACCTTATTATTAAACCCAATATTTAATTTTCTGCAAATATCGCACCATATCCCAAATAAATACTGGCATTAATTTTGCTTTATAGTTATATTAACTTATATATAATATATTTTATATCAAACTTCAAAAAAAAAGACACCAATGGACATATGAAACAAAGTAAAAAACCAATTATCTACTGGATTCTTCAAGACAATCAGGTAACACCTCTTATAGCTGACTTCCTTGAACTAATGAAGCACAGGGTTAATAACTTTACAACAATAAAATATTTAATTCCATCGCATAATAGCGACACTTTAAAGACTGCTGCAAAACTCAACCCTGATTCCTTTAAAATGTCTTCATCAATAAAACCCAATTCATACGAAGGGTTCAGCATAAAAAAAAATCTAATAGGAGATCATGAATTCTCTGAGGGTCTCGCCTTTTGGAGGACTCTTTTGCTTGATGATCTTGGAAGCGGCAATCTTTTCCGGGCACAAATTCACCATGAGGTTGAACCGAATACCAGGGCAATTGTTCTCCAAATTCCGACACCGCTTGGATCATCAGCCTCAGAAGAAAGAGTTTTTTATGCATGGGTATATCTTGCAAAACAAGCCAATATCCCTGTTTTTGGATATGAGCTTTTGCCCCTTGACACAAGGTGGACACTGGCTCCATCTCTTTTAGACGGCGTCATCACTACAGATTACGATAGTTATAGACACTTAACTCAAAACAAAACAAACATGAAAAATAATATATGGCTTGTCCCAAGATATGAAGGGCGCTTTTTCTCCCCAGGATGCCCTCCATTATGGAGAAACGGGTTAGGAGTAGCATATAAATATCAAAAAGAATTAAAAATAGATTTTGAGAAGACAATTATCTATATCCCTCACAATGTTGCAATGACCTATGAATACAAGAACCTTGTATCTCATCTTAAGTGCTTTAGCGATAAAATCCACCTCATGTTTTGTATTGGCAAAGATCAAGTAAGAGGGACTTACAAACACAATGAAATCATTGAAATTATCAGTAAACAAGACTTAAAGAAGATTTCACATTCCTTTCATGACCTCAACATGCCATGGGAGATGACTATAGCTGACTGTGTTGCAGCCTGTTCGTCATGTTATGCGACATCAATATCAATCAATAACAACATACCAACCATCATCTATGACCCAATGATCAGCCCCAGCAAAAGGAATGCCAAACAATCTTTTAACAGTATTGCTGATTTTCAAAATTGTATTAACGAGGTTATTTTATCTCATAAAAAAAGAACTGAATTCGCAAAAATATTTTCCCAAATAATTAATAAAAAACCCGTTTAATAAATAAGGATTATATGAAAACTGACTTCTGGCAAAATAAAAAAGTAATCATTTATATTGCACTCCTCCATCATACCAGATTTTTAATTCCCATCTCAGACAAACTTGCAAGCTTAGGTGCAAAAATACAGTACATTGTAGGTCAGGCAGAAAGGTCCCAGGAGATAACTGCAGCAGAATGTAACCTTAACTATAAACATGTGTTTGATTATGTTACCAACGATGATTTCGATGAGATCAATGAAAATTACCTGAAACAGAGAGAAGTCTTTGGGAATGCTTTACAAAAAGACTCTGCACTTGGTGCGCAAATGGTTACTGTGATGGACAAAACACTCCATGCGACTGCTGAAGAATATATTGGTTTTAGAAACCTTTTAAAAAAGGAAAAGCCCGATATCTGCTTTGCTCTCCATGAACTAAACCGTTGGGGGAAAATGTTATCTTTCTGGGCAAAAAAAATGAATATCCCTTTTTTAACACTTCAGGAAGGCCTTGGATACAACCTTGATTTTGGATATACTGGTCACATACAATACAGCACTCTTGGTCTTACCTGGGGAGAAAGAATCAGAAAAAAACTTGGTGACTACGAAGCACCTGTTGAAAGAATAATACCTGTTGGCAACACACACATTGCAGAAGAAAAAAAACGTCAAGAAAAAAATGATACCAGGAAAAAAATGCGGAAGAAATTCAAATGTTCTAATAAATTTGCCAATCTCTTAATATTTTCTTCCATTCCTCTTTCAGTAGAAATAGTCCTGCCATTATTTAAAATAACAGCAAAAGACCCGGATCTCTTATTGATTGTAAAATTCCATCCAGCAGATAAACAAGACAGAATAAAGGCATGGAAAGATTCAATCCCAAATGATTTCAAAAAAAGAGTATATTTTATACATGGTGAAGAAAACACATATGATCTCCTTGCCTTATGCGACCTTTGCACCCTTGCCCAACCAAGCACAACAGGCCTTGAAGCAATTGCTCTTGACAAACCCCTGGTTCAACTTGATGTTGAAATAAATGCTGATGTACCATATTCATTTGCAGATCAAAATGTTGCAACTAAAATGACTCCATCTGAACTTGCCAAAGCATTGTCTACAAAACAGAATTTTTCCAAGCTAATCGATACTGAAACTATGGATCAATATCTCAAAAATGAACTTATTGATACAACAGGAGCTAAAGACAGAATTATTCAAATTTCTGAAAAACTTATAACAGCAAATAAGTTCAGTACCCAAAACCCAATTATTTCATCCAATAATGATAGCAAATACAAATGGTCAATTATTATCCCTATTCCTTCTGATTTGGCAAAAGAATTTCTTTTTCAATTGGAATCGTTATCTGTCAACTCTAAAGATTGCGGGGAATATGAAGTTATTTTATTAAAACATTATGGCTCTTCAAAAAAGGTTTGTGAAATAGTTGACTCTCTTAAAGGAAATATCCAATTAATAGAAAATACAAACAAATCAAACCTACCCAAAATGATGAACAAAGCTTCAGAATATGCAAAAGGAGAAAACTTTCTTTTCCTTTCAGAGCTGCTTTCTCCCTGTGAAAATTGGTTGACTGTCCTTAACCATGCCTTAAATAAATATGGGAGTAAAAAAATCTTTGGCGGGAAAATCACAAACATGCAGAACAACATTGTCCATGCTGGCATGGTATTAAATGAAAACAATGCACCTACTTCAGCATATCTTCATTTAGATCCTGACTTTCCACAAGCAAACATAGAAAGACCATTCCAAATGCTTGATTATTTTATTGCACTTGAAAAAGACTTTTTCTATCAACTTGGTGGTTTCTGGGATAAATCAGGGGAAAATGCCTTTATGGATATCTCTCTTCGGGCGCAGAGACATACTTCTTCTGAACCCAATAGTGATAGCAACTCAGAGGCTGTAATCTATCTACCCAATCTTCATTTAATACAACTAAATACTAAAAAAGATAAAATAAATTTTGACGATTCAATTTATTTCTATGGAAAATGGCATGGTACTCTGTGGGAAAACAAAGAAAAATTATATAACTACGATGGGGTATCAAAAATAAAACTTGATACCGCCCGCTTGACAAGCGGTATAAAAGCTGTGTAACATTAAATATCTAAATCAAATGGGATTAAATAGGAGGCGATTATGTTAAGAGAAATAATAAAAACTAACTCTGAAAAATATATATTGCATATACCCAAAAAATATTTAAATAAAAAAATTGAAATCCTTGTATTACCTTTTGAGAATGAAACAAAAAATGAATATCAAGATATATCTTTTCAAAATGCAATAAAAAAAACTGCTGGGATCTTAAAAAGCAGGAAAATAGATCCTGTTAAATGGCAAAAAGACATACGTAGTGAATGGGAATAAATCCATGAAATATTTAATTGATTCAAATATAATAATTTACCACTTAAATGGTGAAAACTTTGCAACTGATTTTATCGTTAACAATATAAAAGACTCTGCTATTTCCAGGATTACATTTATTGAGGTCTTATCATTTGATTTCACATCAGAAGAAGAAAGTATAATAAAAGATCTATTAAATAGTTTCCAAATCATTGATACTTCAGAGGAAATTGCATTACAATCAATAGAAAATCGAAAAACAAAAAAAATTAAAGTCCCGGATAATATAATTGCTTCGACTGCACAAATTAATAATTTAGTTCTGGTTACAAAAAATGTATCTGACTTTAAATCTTTAACTATTAAGTTATTAGATATTTTTTCAAAATAGTATGCTTATATATTATGAAACTTAAAAATAAAAAAATACTTGTAACAGGCTCTGATGGCTTTATTGGCTCGCATCTGACAGAGAAACTTGTCAAAAAAGGATGCCAGGTAAAAGCATTTGTATACTATAACTCGTTTAATTCCTGGGGTTGGCTTGACTACTTGCCAAAAGAAACAAAAAACGAGGTGGAAGTTTTTGCCGGTGATATTCGTGATCCTTTTGGTGTTAGCACTGCAATTAAAGGATGTGATGTTGTATTCCATCTTGCAGCGCTAATTGCAATCCCCTATTCATACCATTCTCCAGCCACCTATATTGACACCAATATCAATGGTACTCTCAATGTATTACAGGCTGCAAAAGAGCATAATATTGAAAAAATAGTTCATACTTCAACAAGCGAAGTCTATGGAACAGCACAATTTGTTCCAATAACTGAAGAGCACCCTTTACAGGGGCAATCCCCATATTCTGCATCAAAAATTGGAGCAGACCAGATTGCCTTATCATTTTGCACATCATTTGATGTTCCGGTTGCAACAATACGTCCTTTTAACACCTATGGTCCAAGGCAATCCCTGCGTGCAGTCATACCAACTATAATTACCCAAATTGCATCAGGAAACCAAAAAATCAAATTAGGAGCAGTAAGTCCAACACGAGATTTTAATTTTGTTGATGATATTACTGATGCTTTTATTCAAATTGCTGAATCTGATAACACAACAGGAAAAACATTTAATGCAGGAAGTAATTTTGAAGTATCCATTGGTGAAACAGCCAAACTTATAGCCCAACTTATGGACAAAAAAATTGAAATTATATCCGATGAAATTCGATTAAGACCTGAAAAAAGCGAAGTAAATCGCCTATGGGCAGATAACACTAAACTAAAAAGCCAGACTGAATGGAATCCCAAGTATGCAGGAATCAAAGGCTTTAAAAAAGGTCTTGATCATTGCATTAAATGGTACACTGACCCTAAAAATCTTTCAATGTTTAAAACCGGTATCTATAATATCTGACATTATTGCTTCAAATACTTTAAAATCAAGTTCAGAATCAATATCCAAAGATCTTTCTTTAGGGATTAAATAACCTGAAGTTATAGCTGAATAAAAAGATTTATTCTCTAAAAACCATTTGGATTCAGCCATGTAGATTGCTCCTGTAGGCATATATACTATAGGAACTTCCTGTCTTTGTTGATTAAAATACTTATTCCCAAAAACTGGAACAAGTTGATTATCTTGTTCCATAGTAAATGTCCAGTATGGATTTTTCCCTGGTTCAGCCACTGACACAACAGATTGAGCCTTTGATTTTATACAGAAATCTATACATCCATCGATATCCTCAGCCAGGGTCAAGGGTGAAGTGGGCTGCAAAAGCATTATATAATCAAAATCTGGAATCTTATTAAGCGCGTGTATAATAACATCAGCAACAGTACTTCTATCTTGGGCAAATTCTTTAGGTCGTACAAATGGCGTATCACATCCAAAACTTTCAGCAACTTTAATTATTTCATCATCATCAGAAGAGAGTATCAGCCTGTCAATATGCTTTGATTTTTTTGCCGCTTCTATCACCCAGGCAATAAGCGGTTTCCCACCTGCTATTTTAATATTCTTCCGAGAGACTCCCTTTGACCCGCCTCTGGCTGGTATTATTGCAAGTATTTTTTTCCCGTCAAACATAATAAATTAGCCCCAAAATATCTCACCATATTCACCATCTGCAATCTCAAAATCCTTTTTATGTCCAATATCCATCCAGTATTCTCTAATCTGAAATATTACTGTTTTATGATCTTTTTCCATCATATTATCAAAAAGATCAGTCATATCAAAATACTTATCCTTTGGAATCATATTTATAACATCAGGTTCAAAAACATATATTCCACCATTAACAAAAAAACGCTGCACAGGTTTTTCATCAAGTCGGGTCAGTCTATTCCCCTCTTTTTGTATCACACCATAGGGTATCTGCATATTATATTCTCTTACACACATGGTTGCCATGGCATTACTCAGCTTATTATTATTCATATGAAATTTTATGAGCTGGTCAAAATCAATTTTTGTAAGTAGATCTCCATTCATTACTATAAAAGGTAAATCTGGTTTTACAGGAAGAAGGTTTATGCTTCCGGCAGTACCAAGCCTTTTATCTTCCCTCAAATATTCAATGCTAACGCCCCATTTAGAGCCGTCTCCAAAATATTCTTCAATCATATCTGCTTTATAGTTCACAGAAATATAAAAAGTATCAAACCCTTTGTCAGTAAACCCTTCAAGAATTGTTTCCAATACCGGACTCCCTCCAACCTTTAAAAGAGGCTTAGGACAAGATTCAGTTAAAGGTCGTAATCTTGTACCAAGTCCTCCAGCCATAAGGATAACAGGATTCTTTAATTTTGTTGCAGTCAGTATTTCATTTAAAATCTTGAGTTCAACGACTCTGCCATCGTGATCAATAATAGGGAGGTGATTTATCTCCTGTTCTTTCATTATTCTATGCATTGTCTCAGGATCGTCATCAATAGATGCCGTCAAAGGAGAAACATAATAAATACGTTTTACCGGTTCATCAAGACCTACACCTTTTAAAATTCCCCGACGGATATCACCATCTGTCACAATTCCTAAAAGTTTATTGTCAGCATCCACAACAAGAGCAACCTGAAGCGCACTCTTGTCAATCACTGCAATAGTTTCTCTGATATCAGTCTCCGGGCCTACGAAAGTTTTTTTCCAATCTTTCATTGTCGCCTGCGCATATTGGTTAATTAAAATTTATTTACTATTGGCTTGTATTGACGATTTTATATTTTCTATTATACTACTTTTTCAAAGAAATTTCAAAACTTGTTTAATATTTTTTTAATGAATATCAAAAAAGCTTTTCTTTAAAATATTTTTTAATTCAACAGTACTAATGACTTCTTTTATTTTTTGAGCGCTCCCAATTTTATCATGGGGTATTTTCATATCTTTTATATTAAATTTAAACTCTTTTGAACATACGTTCTTCAATGCTGTTAATATAGAATCTTTTTTAGGTTCACAGTCAACAATACTCTCTGCCCTTATTCTGCCCTTTTGTCTATCTCCGATATTAACAGTTGGGATCTTTAATGCAGGAGCTTCCAGGATACCACTTGAGCTGTTACCAAGTACGGCTTCACATAAATGCATGGCAGATAAATATCTCAAATATCCAAGCGATGATATTGAAAGACATCTGTCAGGATGCAATTTAGCATAGTCTTGAATCATCTGGTTTATATTTTTACCATCAGTGTCAGCATTGCTACCTGTAAAAATACATTTATAAGTTGGGTATTTATCAAGAGCTGCAAGCAGTTGTGCAAATTGTTCCCCTGAAGTATTTTTCTCAAGCGTTACCGGATGAAATGTTATCAGAAAAAAAGGCTTATCAAGTTTAAACCGAATAGATTCCTCCAATTCATCCCTTTTAAGCAACTTCATATTCCTAATATTTTCCACACCTAACGAACCAACATTATAAACATGATCAGGGGATTCCCCCATTTGAATAATTCTATTTTTATATTCGTCACAGCATGGAAAATGCAAATGGGACATCTTAGTTATTGAATGACGCAATGCTTCATCAATCAGCCCTTCTGTTCTTTCGCCTCCATGCACATGAGCTATAGGAATCCCACATATCTGAGCAGCTGCTGCACAACAGAATGTTTCATAACGATCTCCCAATAATAGCAATATGTCTGGTTTTAAAACCTGTAAAAACTCACCATAGTTTTGAATTGCCACTCCCATTGAGGCACAGATTCCTTTGGCAGAATCGTCATTTAATTTAATATCAATACATTCAATCTCTTCTATCCCATCAGACTGTATCTCTTCAATTGTATAGCCTTGATCTGAAACCAGATGAGCACCACTAACCAATAACTTTAAGTATAAATCGTGTGACTGTTGAATCTCAAGCACAACTCTTCTTAATAAACCATATTCTGCTCTGGTAGATGTAAATACCGCGATCTGCCTCTTCATCTGATTATTTCCTTTAAAAGCATAAACGCCTCGGCATGTTCACAATGCGCCATTGAACCTCTAAAGTTGCTCTGAGCACGTATCATCTCTTTACTTCGTGGCAAGGGAGACTCTTGAATCTCTTTTTTATAAGTTTCCATTATTGCTACTTTTTGATCTATCCATTTGTCAATGCAAACAAAATGGTTTGGGATAAAGTTATTGCCGGCTGAGGGAAGAGCGTATTCAGTTTCACTGATGGTTTCCATCATATAAATTTTCTCAATAAAAGGATAACGAAATGTTTTTATGCAACTATTTACTATTGGAAAAATTGCTCTATGGTCACCATGCGCATCCTGAAAAAAAGGAATATATAAAATATTAGGACGGACTTTTGAAAAAGTAGCAGCAATTTTCTCAACTATGATGCTTTCATCTTGCAGGGAAACTGTAGTTGTTGGAATTCTTAGCTCATTTACCGTGCTAAATCCATATGCCTTTATCACACTACTGATTTCTTCAGCTTTTATTTTTACTTCTTTCTTTGGAAAACTTATGTGTCTATTTGTGTAATTAAAATACATAGGCAAATCACGCTCTTTCCCATCACTTCCCATTGTATAAATTTTACCATCTTTATCATTATGATACATTGCTGTAATGAGTAATAAATGAATATTTACACCTTGTTCTTTGTGTCGTAATAATGTTCCACCACATCCCAAAGTTTCATCATCCGGGTGAACTGCAACAACCATAACATCTGTCATTAGAGATATTCTCCTATTAAGGGTAATGATGCAAACTCGGACGAATCTATCCAGATTGCGTTATCATAACACTTTATTACAATTCCGTTATCCTTAACATCTATTATTTTTCCAGGCTCGATATCAAGTTCAATATTACTATACCCATCTGAAACCTCACGAGCGACCCATATTTTAATCTCCTGTCCCTTGTATTCAACATGTGCTCCAACATATGGGAAAGACAGTGCCCGGACAAGTTTATATATTGCCCTGCTTGGCATACGAAAATCAATTAACCCATCTTTTTTTGTTCTTTTACGCCATGTGTTGGTGGTGGAATTATCCTGAACAATTCTCCTATAAGTTCCTTTTTGCAATTTAGGTAAAAACTCTTTAATTTGTTTCAATGCTTGTTCTGTTACACGACTGTAAAGATCAATTGCCTTATCTTCATAAAAAATCGGAACTCTTTTCTGAGAAAGAATATCTCCTGTATCAGCACCTTCGTCCATAAAAAAAAATGTGGCTCCTGTGAATTCCATTTTATCTAATATCAATGCCCAGATCAATGGATGTCGTCCACGGTTTTTAGGTAATAAAGCAGGATGAAAACCAACAATGCCCATGGGTATCAAAGACATAAGCTCCATTTTTATCAGTTGAGACCAGCCAAAACAAAATGCAAGATCAGGGGCAAAGTTTTTAACCCAACTTTGAACTTTGCTTGAATTGATATTATCAGTCTTCATACAAGGGATTTTATTCTTTTCACATAATGGTTCGATCTCTTTAAAATCAGAATTAATTCCTGCCTTATCCTGTGTTATCACTGCAACTACGTTACCGCCTTCTTTTAAAATACTTTCCAAGGCATCAAAGCTGAATTGAACTGTACCTATGAATAAAATTTTCATATCAATTCATCCTCGGAGTATGATTTTCCTGCAATTTTTCCAACAACTTCATCCCACTTCATAGGGCTGATACCATTTCCTGGTCTTTTAGCTGTCAGGTTCTTGGCTGTAAATTTTTCCCCTACAGCAATATTTTGAGCCGCTACAATACTTTTACGAACAATTGATATATTTTCCATCTCAGATTGAGTTGGTTTTTTAATCCCATCCCCAAGAGCTTTTTCTATATTCCTTATAGCTTTGATCATTGCAATCAATTCGTCAGGTTCCAATGATGCGTTGTGATCAGGTCCAAGTAAATTTTTGTCCAGGGTAAAATGTTTTTCAATAATTGTTGCCCCCATTGCTACTGCAGCTATAGAGACTTCTATCCCCTGAGTGTGGTCAGAATATCCAATATGTATTCCGAAAAAAGTATCTTTTATTGTTTCCATCGCTCTGAGATTAACATCATTCATTGGTGTGGGATATTGTGTATTACAATGTAAAATTGATATGTTGTGAAAAGGTATTCCAAACCCTGTGAACACATTAAGAGCAGCTTGAATTTCATCGAGATCAGCCATGCCTGTAGATAAAATTATTTCCTGCTCCAAAGAAGCTATCTTCCTCAAGTAAGGCAAATTAGTAATCTCACCTGATGGAACTTTCCATTTTTTTATTCCCAATTTTACAAGTATTTCAATTGTTGTCAAATCAAATGGGCTTGATAAAAATTCTATCTTATTTAACTTACATTCTTCAATCAAAGACTCATGTGCCTCAAAAGACAACTCAAGTTTTTCCAACATTTCATACTGTGTTTCTTTTTGCCCTGATGTCTTTATTTGATAATCTGCTTTTGCAGCATCTTTTGTAACAAGAGCTTGAGCTCTGAATGATTGGAATTTTATGGCATCAGCACCTGCTTTTGCCGCAACCCTTACCATCTTTTTTGCCTGATCAAGAGAGCCGTTATGATTTACTCCGGCCTCGGCTATAATGAATACTTTATGAGTATATTTATGAATATTCAAAATCATTCCTCTTTTTGAGGTTTTCCATCTTCTTCACTTTTAATAACTATTCCTGCTTTAAAAAAAAAATTATCCGGTAATTTAGCACCATTGACAATTGTTGCATTAGATCCAACAAAACAATTTGATCCAATGGTAGAGTTGCCATTCAAAATAGCACCGGTTGAAATATGAGTATGGTCACCAACTTTTGAATCATGTTCTATAAGGGACTTGGTATTTAAAATACAATTATTTCCTATTACTGCACCTGCATTTACACAAGCATGGTGCATGACTATTGTACCATCATTTATTTTTGTATGCTTTGAAACATGGGCAAAAGGTGAAATAATTATAGGTATACTAAATTTTAATTCTACAAGAGCTTTGTAAAGCTTTTTCCTTAGTGTTGATGAACCCATCTGCCCAACAGTTATAAAAGCATAATCAAAGCGCTTCTTAAGAGCCGAAAGTTCATTGTCATATCCTATTATTGGATAACCTAAACCTGAGTTTTGCTGATTTTTCCCTTTCTGTTCTACTATCCCGGCAATATTAAAAACTCCTTCTTTTTCAATAACATCAATACATGAATGACAATGGCCACCTGCTCCAAGTAAAATGATTTCATTTTCAAACATTGTTCCTCGCACTGCTTGGTAAATTTACAATTCTATCCCTGAGCCATTTTGCATTATCTAACTCGCCCTTCTGACAATCTTTAAACATTTTTAGATCAGACATTAATTGCCAGGCAGGTCTTGTCGTAATACCGGAATCATTTGTAATCCTAAGCAATTCATCTCTTTCTTTCTTACCAGAAGTAATCACGGCGTTCAACCAATAATTGCTGGTACAACCTTCTGGTTCTTTTACATAATCACACCATTCAACATCTTTTAAAAAAAGGCTATATGAATTGGATAATTCTCGTTTATCTTTTAAAATTCCTTCCAATTGTGTAAATTGTGCACATGCAAGAGCAGCATTCAAATTAGACATTCTAAAATTATATCCAATCTCATCATGGGCATAATCCCATTGGTGATTTACTTTTGCTGTGGTTGTAAGATGTTTAGCTCTATTTGCCAATTTATCATCATTAGTGATAATAGCTCCACCTCCCCCACAGGTGATTATTTTATTACCATTAAAGCTTAAAATACCTATTTTTCCAAAAGTCCCGCAATGTTGTGAAGAAACCTTTGAACCAAGAGCCTCTGCAGAATCTTCCACAACAGGAATATCCCAATTTTCAGCAATCTCCACAATCTCTTTTATTTTACATGGAAGCCCAAAAGTATGCATGGGGACTATGGCAGAAATTAGTTTGCAAGTTTCTTTATTAAAGGCTTTTCCATTTTTTTTTTCAGCATTTTGATCAAGAAATCGGCTAAGAGCATCAGGGCATAGCCCTAAAGTTTCTTTATTGACATCAACAAATACTGGATTTGCATTATTATGAACTATGGCATTAGCTGTAGCAACAAATGTTAAAGGTTGTGTGATAACTTCATGACCTTCTCTTACACCTGCTATTTTAAGAGCAAGCTGCAATGCTGTAGTTCCATTTACCATAGCAACCACATTATTTACTCCAAGATAATGTCCAAGTTCATGCTCAAATTTTGTAACATACTCACCAACACTTGATACAAAAGTTGAATCAATAGCATCAGCAACATATTCCTTATCAACATTTTTAAACCGTGGCTCATGAAGAGGTATAAGTTGATCTGTTTGATACCAATCTCTTACAAAACTTATTAAATCACTGTACATAAGATATCCATTAAAAAGAAAAATTAAATCATGCCTGTCTAAACCCTCGAAAAGAAGCGTCTTTACTTGAATACAAGCTCTTTGTCTGGGCAGCCATATTCTTTTTTTTATTTTCAAAATAATTCTCTAAAAGTCTGACATTAGCATCTGACAACTCAGAATAAAGCTCATTTTCAGATAACTCTGTAAAATTAGCAGCAAAAAGGTCTGAATTAAGATGCTTATTCTCATAAAAATCTTTTATGTCTTTTATCAATCCTTTTTCAATGGCATGATAATACAATGGAGCGCCGGGATATGGAGTCACCGGCCTGATAGTCCTCATTTGTGCACCATCATCATACTTAATTAAAAAATCAACAGCTTTTCTTAATGTGTCTTTAGTGTCGCCAATATGACCAAAAAGTATATTTAAACCCGGACTTATTCCTGCTTTTAATGTCGCATCAATGCCTTTAATAATTTGTTTTGTTGTCAGGGCTTTATTCATTTTTTTAAGCACCTCATCATCAAAAGCCTCTATTCCGTAATTAATAAAAACACAGCCTGCTTTTTTCATAACTTTTAAAATTTCCGGCGCTGCATAATTAAGTCGACCATTACAATCCCATCTTACATTTAAATTTGCTTTTAAAAAAGCTTCGCATATTTCCAAAGTTCGTTTTTTAGAAGACATAAGGAGTTCATCGGAAAATGCTATATATGTTATCCCATATTTCTTTTGTAAATATTGAATCTCTTCAACGATTGCAAGAGCACTTCTGGGGCGAAAACCCTTATCCATCCTATAACAAAAATTACACGTAAATGTACAGCCTCTACCGGAAAGCAAAGGCAGAACAAAATCACTGTGCGTAACATGGGGCATTCTTAAAAGACGATAATACTCAACAGGGAAAAGGTCATAGGCTGGCCATGGAATACTGTCAATATCTTGAATCAATTCTCTTCTTGGGTTAACCAAGACTTCTATGCCATTACGATATGCAATTCCATCAATATTATTCAAAGCTTTGTGATTGGTAAAGGCATCAATTAATTCTAATATTGTATCTTCACCCTCACCCATTACTACAACATCGGCATTAGTTTTCTTTAGAAAAAATTCCGGTTCAGGGGCTGGTCCATGTCCTCCAAGAATATAATGTTCAGGTCTGTTCTTTGATTTACCAATCGCCTCAGAAATTTCTAATAATTTTTTATACTGATAATAACCTGCGATAATACTTACACCAATAATATCAAATGTATTATGATCAAGATAAGAAGTAAGATGCTCTTTGGGATAATGATGTAAATCCTGGCTATATATCTCAACATCATAGCCTTTATTTTTTAGAACTGCTGCAATATATGCCAACCCTTGAGGAAACCAGTGAATATATGAGTCATTATCATAGACAACAAGTAGAATTCTCAAACTTCTTCTCCTTTTTCTTAAATAATCGCTTATAAAAAAGATAATGCGAAAGCATAGAGTTATTATATGCCCCTATTTTTTTCTAAGTCAAGAAAAAAACAAAAATGGGCAGTAACTTATATAGTTACTGCCCATAGTTTAAAGGGTTAAAGATTTACGAATTAACTAATCTTATCTACTGTAATAAGCTCAGAACATTCTGAGAACTTGCATTTGCCTGTGCCATAGCAAAAGCACCTGCCTGAGAAAGTATCTGCATCTTAGTAAAAGTAGATGCTTCCTCTGCAAAGTCAACATCACGGATTGCAGATTCAGCTGCAAAAATGTTAACTCTTGTTACAGTAATATTGGCAATTGTAGATGTCAGCTGATTCTGGACAGAACCAAGATCAGCACGTACTTTGTCCAAAGACTTCAAGGCAGCAGACGATACGGCAATAGCTATCTGTGCACCCTCTTGAGAGGTAACGTTAACATCTGAAAGACGATATGAAACCGCCGCAGTTGTAGAAGAAACAGCAGATGCATCTGCCGCCTGTGCATTAGCAGTAAGAGTAGAACCGGCTGCCAAAATAGATCCACCATTTAAACTCATGTCAGCGGTCAAGGTAGTTACTCCAGATGTTATAATTGCGCTGACTAATTGAGTACCAGCCTCATATGTAACTCCGTCGTTAGCAACCACATCAGTGGTCAGCATGGTTTGTGCTGCAATAACAGTTCCAGCAGCCAAGGTAGAGCCTCCAGCAATAAGCATATCAATACTGGAATCAACTACTTCTGCATTAAGAGTTGTCACAGTCCCACCAAGAGAGGATCCTTCTGCCAAAACAGCCAGTGTAACAAGAGAAGATCCTGCACCAAGTGTCATATCACCGCCTGTTACTGCAATGTCTTGATTATTATACCAATCATTGGAAAGTGTTGACCCTGTTGCCAGGCTTGATAAAGTCATAACCGTAGAGCCAGCTGTCAAAGTCATGTCACCAGTCAAAGTATAAGTAGCACCTACATCTATAGTATCACCTGTGAGAACAGTACCTGCTGCAAGTGTAGTTGCAGTAATAAAAGAACTACCTGTAGTTAAAGTCATATCTGCAGTTGTTGTAATGGCAGTCGAATACATAACATTATCACTTACCATAGAACCAATTCCCACAGTGGAATCATCCCCAAGAGTTGAACCAGCGGCCAGGGTCAAGCTGCCATTGGTTTGGGTAGATGTACCGGCGGCACTAACAACAGCATTTGTTGTAACTATGGAGTAAAGGCCGGACGTAGTAAATGCAGCAGCTGCAGTATAATCAGTTAAATCAAGATCTGATGTCAACATGCTTGAACCAACAAACAGGGTTGATCCTGTTATTAGAATCGATCCTACTCCCAGAGTTGAAACGCCAGTAGTCGCTCCAACAGCACCTGAGATGACCTCGGCAGCATCGAAACTAGTTGTTGTACCACCTCCAATTGTTGAACCTAACGCAAGCACACTACCTGAACCAAGTGTACCAATTCCAGCAGTAACACCACTTGTAGTAACTGTTCCAGTGAGAGTTGAGCCTGAATTAATAATAGTTCCTTGAAGTAACGTAGACCCGGAGCCAATAGTGCTGCTACCAGTTGTATAGACAGAGCCAGAAATGATCCCATCTGCAAGAGCTCCTACAAAGGTACTGTCAGCACCAATAGTAGAACCAGCGATGATAGTTGAACCAGAGGCAATAGTAGATTCAGCTGTAGTGGTAATGACACCGGTTGTCTGTAACAAATTATCAGCAAGTGCCACTGCCTGTCCACCAGCTCTGTCAAGAATAACAATATCAGAGGTTCCATTCTGTGTAAGAGTAATCTTACCAATAGTAGACATAGCTGCTGTAGCACCTAATACTGCTGTGGTGTTTGTCCCTTGAGTCACCTCGATTGCGCGATCATCAGTTGAAGTTAAAGTGAGTTTCCCCTCCTCATCTATAGAAGCAAAAACACCATGCTGATCAGTCTTAAAGTTAATAGATGCCACAAGCGCACCATCTGAATCATTGTCCTGAACAGCTAATGATCCAATATGAACTCCATTAATTTCAAAAGTACTATCAGTTGTTCCTGCATTAATAGCAAAACTTGTTGTCGTAGTAACTGAAGCGTCTGCTGTAATACCCAATACATCACTTAATTTGTTAATGGCATCAGCAAGAGCACCCATACTGTTTTCTCTGGTATTGTCATACTGAATATCAACAGTGTTAAGATCATAAGTAGCATTTTGGATATTACTGTAAATTGCGAGTGCAGCAGTACCTACATCAGCAACAGTCAGATCAGATGTTGATATATGTCCTATTTTGGTTGATTCACCAGTTCCAATAGAAATACTAACTGTCTCACCAGAGTAAGCACCTACCTGAAACTTCTTGTTTGTAAAATTACCGGAAAGAAGTTTCTGGTTATTAAAAGAAGTAGTTTTCGCGATGATATCAAGCTCTTCCATGAGCTTATTTATATCCGCCTGAATTGCAATTCTTGACTCAGTAGTCTGCCCATCCTGAGCTGCCTGAACAGCCTTGGTTTTAATTGTATTAACAATGTTAATAGATTCCTCAAGGGCACCATCAGCTGTCTGTACCATTGAGATACCATCGTTAGCATTTTTGATTGCCTGACCAAGACTTAAGCCCTGGGAACGAAGCGAATCAGCGATAGCCATACCTGAAGCATCGTCAGCAGCCTTATTAATTCTAAGACCTGATGACAATTTTTCCAATGAAGCTGTAAGCCCAGCACTATTTCTAAGCATACTTCTATGGGCATTCATCGCCGCAATATTTGTGTTTATTCTTAATGTCATGTTTTATTCCTCCATGAAATAATGTTTATAAGGGAATCCATTCCCTTAAAGTTTATGTTTCGTTTAACTACAATAACAAAATCTTAAGTTCACCTCCTTTCAATCTAATTATTAGTGTGATATCTAAAAACTCTTATCGACAAAACAGGCTCAAACTTTAACAAAAAAAATCATTTACTTAATGCGCTATTAAGGTTATTATATTTGGTATCATCTAATAAATTTTATTAATTCTCGAAGGGAGAACCACTATGCCTACTGACCATATTGGACAGACTAATTTTTTCGATGCAAACATGAAGCTCCTTAAAAAAAATCATCCTCAAATATGGACAATGATGAAAAAAAACCCACCTGAACCTGAGGGCGAAATTATTCTTGCCCAAAACGGCGAACCAAACTTATGGACCAAGGACGTAGATGGGAATCGTGTATCTTTACATATTCCTAAAAACCCTGGAGCTGAAATCAATGACGTTTCCAAAACTATAAAAGAAAATTTTGAAGGGACCCTTATTATTACTGGAATGGGGCTTGGTTATTGTCCCCAGGCTATTATTGAAAAACGTAAAAATTTAAGGCATCTTGCGATTTTTGAACCAAATGCCGGGATTTTTCTGCAAGGATTAAAAGCTTTAGACCTCTCAACGCTTCTTTCAGATCCAAGGGTCATATTAGGTATTGGTGAAGAACTAAACATTGCAACAATAATGGAACCTGCAACAAAAGCGTTACAACTGGAAGGTATAAAACATATTAAACACAGCCCTTCTTTCGCTCTTGACCCTCAAAAATATAATACTCTTTATAAAGATATTAATAATTATACAAGTTTTGCTAATATTGAAGGCAATACCTTTTTGAAAATGGGACACGATTTTTTTAAAAACAGACTCAAACACCTAAACTCCATCCACCATAATTATTTATTTGATGAGTTAAAAGAAAAATTTAAAGATATGCCTGCAATAATTGTTTCTGCAGGACCATCTCTTGATAAAAATATCCATATCCTTAAAAAAGCAAAAGATAAAGCAATTATCTTTGCTGTTGATTCTGCTTTACCAAGTTTAGTTGCGAATAAAATAATGCCGAACTTTGTTACAACGATTGATCCTTTAGAACTAATTTTTGAAAAAGTTGCCAATGTAGCTAATCAAGTGAATGATGTCTCCCTGATATGCATGTCTTGGGCAAGTAGTAAAATGGCAAAACTCTTCCCAACTGATAAAGTTTTTTGGTGCTTTGGCGCTAAACCAGTAGAACAATGGATGGCCAAACTTACTGGCTGCGAAATAATTACAGCCGGCGCGACTTCGGTTGCGCACCTCAACTTCCTATCTGCTATTTTTATGGGGTGTTCACCGATTATTTTTGTAGGGCAGGATCTCTCTTTCTCACAATCTAAAAGCCATGCATCCAGCATGACTCTACCAACAAGAGATCTAATTAATAAAACACTGAAAAATGAAGAAGATATTATCTGGCTCGATGGCGTGCATGGTGAAAAGGTTCCTTCAAATCGTGGATTTCACACTCATAAACGTTTTTTTGAAACAATGATTGAAAGCCAGAAAGGTCATTATATAAACTCCACTGAAAAAGGTTGTCATATTGAAGGAACCGAAGTTATGTCCTTACAGGATGCTATTAACAGTTTTTGTACAAAAAAAATAGACATAAAACACACTTTCTCTGTTTCTTTTGATAAAAGAGATCCGGCTATTTTGCGAAATCATCTTCTTGGCGAACTTCAAACAAAAATAAAAAAATGCCAGGAAATTAAAAAAATGTTAAAAGAGACAAAACAGCTTTTAAACGATCTCTTTAAAACATTGAGTAAAGCTAAAAAATTAAAAATACCATACAAAAGCTTTAACGATCTTCCGATTTCAAGCCAAAAAAAAGGATTAAAACTTGATAAAATTGGGAAAAATTTAGATAACGCGACTGATATCTGGTCTTTGATGCAGGAAATCACTATGGCAGGACTGCGCCAAAGTGAACAGCAAAAACATGCTATTGATCTACTTGGTAATAGCCCTGATCATTATACAGAATGGCTACAAAAAAGCTTTGAGCGATTGGACACCGTCAACAAGGTTAGACAACAGGTTTTACCATTATTCCAGAATACTTTAACTGAAGATGTCAATACCCTGCAATCAGAGGCAAAGTTTCTTTCGATGCTTGACAACCATGAGGATATGAAAAAATACAATCAAAACTTAATAAAGCTGATCACTCTCTACTTTGATTCAGGTAATATTAATCTTGCTCAACCGTGGCTGAAAATACTATCAAAAAACTTGCCGGATTCAGGGGAAACAAAATTTTTTCAGGGCATTACATCTGCACATTATACTGAATATGATAGAGCAGAAGCATTCTTTGCTAAGGCTGTCAAGGCAGATCCTTTATTCGCCGAAAAAGTTACAAAATTCCGTGAAAGTCAGGGAGATGCGTATATAAATTATGCTCCAATATTTGACATTAATGATAAGGCTGTGGCGAGAAAACTTCTTTTAAAAGGTTTAATCTATGCTCCTGAGCACGAAAAAGTAAAGCAGGAGCTAAAATTACGTGGTGATCAATCCATAGAAGAAATAAAAAGCCACGAAAAAGCAGGCACACTATCTGAAACAGAAGACATGATCGACTCCTGGCTTGACGATTTGTCCTCTAACGAGAAATTAACCTCTATAATTGGTGATGATAATGCTTCTCAACTTAACTATTATAAAGGTATGATTTCAGCTGACAAAGAAAACTTTGATTTGAGCATTGCCCATTTTAATAAAGCATTGGATATTAGACCTGATAATCCTGCCCTTCATATATCTCTCACAGATGCATATTTTGCAAAAACCGATTATACCAAAGGTATTGATCATTTGAAACAGGCTGTTTCACTTGACAATGCTTATGCTGTTTATTGGGAGGAGATAGGCGATGAACTTATGCAATCAAGGCAATTTGAAGATGCCTTAGCTGCTTTTGAAAACTGTTTCGTAGCTCTTCCTGAACGTGTTCATTTATTAAAGAAAATCGGGGATTGTTATCAAGAGACAGGACAGCTGGAAGCAGCTCGTGAAGCTTACGAAAATCTAAATGCTTTGCTTAAAGAATCATAATGTTTTTTTATTAATGTTTTGCATAAAAACTACCGATATTATTATTACAATAAAGATTATTGAAAAATAGAGGTAACTAAAATGGCTTTAGGATCAATATCGAGTTTAGGCGTAGGTTCAGGATTTGAACTTCAACAAATGCTTGATGACCTGCGTGCAGTTGACGAAACATCAATTAACATAAAAAAGACTGAAAAGACTAGGCTCACAGAGCAGATTGTTGAATTTAATTCCTTAAACGCAAAAATCCTACAGATGAAGTCAAATGCGCTCTCTCTTTCTTTAGAATCAAATTTCCTGGACAGGAACATAACAATTGATGAAGAAGTTGCCCTGGTAACAGTACAGTCAGGCACTACAATATCATCATACTCACTTGATATAGATCGTCTTGCTTCAAAAAGCTCATGGCAGGCAGCAACTGGTGTTGCACTCTCAAGCTCAATTATGTATGCAGAACCAACAACATCATATACAACATTCACAGAACCTACTATAGGTGTAGACACAGCACTTTCTTTTACTGTGGAACATGAAGACGGGCAACAGACCATTTCTCTGACTATTGCAGCAAATTCAAGTATTCAGGATATTGTTAATGCTATCAATGCTGATTCTGAAAATATAAATGGCGAGACAACTTATGTAACAGCCACCGCTGCAACTGGCGAAAATGGGAGTTACGTAAAGCTCTCTTCTACAACTAAAGACACTACTGAAAACAATCAAATCCTTGTAACAGAAGGACCCGCCTTTATTACTCCTGATCTTACTTTTTCCTATCAAGTAGGAGCTGACAATGATCCTGTATATGTGACTATTCCTCCCGGAACTTCTTACACAAGCGTTGTCTCTCTTATTAATGATGATGTAAACAATAACGGGATGACAGCTGCCATGGTTGATACCGGAATAGGAGCGACTCCATGGAAGCTAACCTTTACAGCAGATGAAACAGGTGAAGATAACAGAATTTCCATAAGTGCGAACCTTACAATGACAGAAATACAAGGCGCCGTAGCTGAGTCCTTAAATGCAGCCTTTTCTGTAGATGGCACTGAATATCAAAGACAGAATAATAGTGGTATAGATGATGTTATCCAAGGTGTCTCACTAACTCTTAAAAAAGTTGACACAACTCAACTGGCCATATCTTCTTCATCTGAAACAATGAAAGAAAAAATTATAAATCTTATTGATTTATATAATGAAATTAATACTGACATAGATTTAAAAACAGCCTACGCAACAGACGTAAATGATGAAGGAGGAATTCTTTCCAATATACAATCCTTAAAATCCTTAGATTCTATTCTCTTTGATCTTCTAGGAACTGTTGTAGACACTGGAACCGACATTACATCCCTTGCTGACCTTGGAATGGAAACTAATCAGAATGGAACAATAACTCTGGATCAAAGTGCTCTTACAGAAGCTTTTGCTTCTTCGTTTGATGATGTAGTTGCTCTTTTTATTGGAGACAGTGATAACGGAATAGAAGGTCTTGGTGATGTTCTCAATGACAGATTGAGATCAATGACCAATTCCAGTACAGGAGTTGTTACTGCAGAAAAAAGTACTGCCCAGACAAAATTAGATACTTTGACTGAAAGTATTGAAACTGCGACTGAAAGATTAGATAAAAAATATGATCAAATGGCAAGGCAATTTATTCAGCTTGATTCATTTATTGGAAGAATGAATTCACAGATGGATTATCTTTCAAGCACGCTTGACGCGTTTAATACAAGCAAAACCGATTGATTTTAAAAAGGAGGCTTATATGTCAGCCGCAACAAACATGAATACCTATCTTAACAACCATTACCAGGGGAAAACACCGGAACAACTGATACAAATGCTGTATAAAGGCGCACTCAGAAATATAGGCCTTGCTAAAGAAGGTGTTGCTGAAAACAATCCCAAAAAACGCGGAGAACATTTAGGCAAAGCTATCGCTATTATTACAGAACTTTATGCCAGTCTTGATACTGAAATAAAGGATGAGTCAATTCAATTTTTAAGAGAGCTTTACAGCAATATGCTGACTGAACTTCCAAAAGTTTCACTTACTAATGATCCAAAAGCTCTTGATTTGACATATTCTTACATTAAACAATTAAACCATATATGGGAAACTGAAGTTTTAAATAAAAAGGTTGGTCCTGGTGAATACGAAACTAATCATGACAGCTCAGACAAATCACTACCGCCAAAATCTTTATTTGCATAAAAAGCAGACAAATTAATTTATTATTTTAGGAGGAAACTATGAACATCAACAACATAAAGGCAGAAGTCGCAACAATGGAGTCACCTCCAGTTGGAGCTCCTGCGTCCCAGGCAACACAATCTGTTGATACTGTTGCTAAAACTGAAAAGATTAAAAACCTGCGCGTAAAAGAAGAACAAAATGCAGAAAAAGCTAATCAGAAAAAGGCATTGTCTACAGAAGAGACCGAGCAGATAACTGTTGATCTCAATGAATATATGAGTGATCTCCAGACTAATCTGAGATTTTCCATGTATGAAAAACTGGATAATCAGGTGATTGTGGAAATCAAAAACAGGGAAACAGATGAACTGATCAAGCAGATTCCATCCGAAGAATTACTTGAGTTGAGAGTAAAAATGGAAGAGCTTACAGGGCTTCTTTTTGACGCGAAAATTTAACTTGCTAATTCAGGAGCACAAAATGGGGATTAAACAATACAAACAAAAACTTGAACTTTGTTTTACTGAATATGAAGAATTACAAATATTACATCTGAATGTAATGAAGAATGAACCCATGCCTGACATAGCTCGCATGACTGAAGACAGAGACAGAGCATTTGAAGAACTAAAACAAAATATAAATTATTTTGTTGAGAATGCAGGATCTCATGGTGGTATAAATAGTCTTCCTGCATTGGCAGAGTATGAAACCCGGCTTACATCAATAATGGATGTTAGTGAAGAACTCTCAAAAGCAATATTGAAATACAGGAAGAATTTAAAGACCGACCTTGCAAAGATGAAGCAAAGTAAGGCTGCCATGCGAGGTTATAAAGCTGTTAATATGATTTAATTTACAAGAGGATGCTGACACGAATAGGTCGTGTTCTGCAAGATAAGCTGTAAGCCTTCTTTTCTTTTGGTGTTAATAACCAGAGGAGCAAGAAAGTTTGCTGTTGCACTCTCTGGATCCCCATTTGGTATTGTAACTATTACAAATAAACTAATCTCATCATTATCACAATCCCATGATACAACGGTGTTAATATCTTTTGCTTCTACCAAGTAATCAGGCATAACACTCTTTGGGTCTAAAATAACAAATGAAAGATTTGGATCATCTACGCTCTGAAAAAAAAGAAATGGGGCAGCTTCTTCTTTTTGAAGCATTGAATAACGTTTTTTATCTTGAAATCCAGGTATTCCGGCAGGGACATTGATTATCTTTGTTTCATCAATTTCAATTTCTCCAAATTGCCTTGTCATAATTTTCATTACTTCTTCTTTAACTCCTTATTTCCAAATAATTTTGCGACTTTTGTGATATCAGCTTTATCACCTTTTGAAGAAAGGATGTTCTCCTGTTGAATTGTTTCAAAAACTTCCTGCCTTAAAACTGTGACATCTTTTGGTGCATCTATACCAATTCTCACACTATTTCTGCCTGACTCTACAACCTTAATAGTGATATTGTCTCCAATAAGAATACTCTCACCAATTTTTCTTGTTAAAATAAGCATAAATAGTTATAGATAATCCACTAAACTTAAATTCATTACCTTTGCAGTTGAGCTTAAGGCTGCCTGGTAGGCAATTTCAATGTTTTTAATTTTCATAATCGATTCAACAATATCGGCATCTTCTATTGTGGAACTCCGTTCTGTGAGGCTCAAACCTACTTCAGTAGTCAATGTTTGTCTTATTTCAAGACGGGAGTATTTCATACCAGCATCTACAATCCTTGATGTCATATTATCATAATTTATCTCAAGTCTTCCTATTGTTCGTTCAATACCATCTCTGTCATTATTATTCAAATATTGTTTCAAGTCAAACAATGTATTGAAAACACCCCATTCAACATCCTTACTGCTTTTTAATGGTGTTTCCACATCATCAATTATATCAAATCCAAGAATACTTCCCATGGACTCTCCTGTACCACCCTCTGAAAGAGGGGCATTATCTCCTGTTTGCCATTGAAGATGGAATTCTTCAAGTTCAGTACCATTTTCCTTTATGGTAAACTTTTTTGTATAACTATCAAAAGAAACAGAGTAATCAATAATATTACCCTTCTGCCTTGATTCAAGTTCCAAAGCTTTTTCTATTTCAAAGGCAAGCTCCAAATGAGATGTATAAGTTTTTTGTGCTATGGAAGCAGTTAGCTTAGATGTGTTTAATCCAATATTACCAGAAGTAATTTCTTGAAAATCAATTTTATTATTTGTTCCATCTATTACAAGATTAATAATATCTATATCACTTTCTATAAATGTAACCACATCATCCTGTATATTATCAAAGCCTAACATTTGCGCTGCATTATTATCAAAATTTTCACCTGATGAGCTCCATAAAAGTTCAAATCCTTTAATAGCAGAACTACTACCTTTAAACATAAATTCACCAGTGCCATTATCCCATTCTACAACATAATCAACACCCCAGGGCGACTCAGTTCTGAGGCGGGTCTGTATCGCTGTTGCTACATCATTTGGGTCTGCATAAATACCTTCCGGGATGGTTATACTTCTCTGCCCTGAAAGTGCTCCTGCAATACTGGTTTCTCGGAAGTCAATCACATTATTTGTTGAATCAAATGTCATGGGGCCTGCAACTGCTGTATCTGACACAGGATATGTTACAGAATCATCAAAATCATAAAATCCCAGAGCAGAGCCCACATTAACAGCACTGTTGACGCCTGTATTCCATAAAATATCAAGTTGATTCAAACGTGATCCATTCTCCAGTATATTAAAACGACTATTTTCAGTGTCATAGGAAACTGTATAATCAATATTGTTAGGTCCTAAATTACTTGATGTTTCCAAACCTAATTCAATTACCCCGGCAAGAGTTGCCATATCAGTATAAGAAGTGGTTCCAGCCGAAGCATCAAGATCAACGCTCAATGTTGTTGATACACCGGCTGAATCTGTTTCAACAAAATCAATCATATCATTTGTACCATCAATTATATCTATCCCCGTAACAAATTGAGCCTGAGTATCAGATACAGGAGGCGCAAGAATTAAATTATTTCCACTAAAACCAATTTCATGACCAGTGGAACTATCACCTTTAGCTGCAACAATTTCAAATTCAATATACTCACCACTATGCCTAACAGCATTATCAAGTGTTATGGTAATATCAGCTACCCCTGAATCGTTTAAATCAATACCAACACTGTCTGCTGTACCAGTGATATATTCAGGTATTATCAAATATCCAGGGTTATTCTGAATATGCCATGTATCATTACCCTCCCAGACAAGCCTGAAAGGTTCCGTACCATTGGGTAATGGAGTTCCGATTAAAAGAGCATCTTTATTATCAATGATAATATTTAAATCATCAGGATTAATAAGAGTACTTGTATTAATATCGTTGATATATCCATATTCAGATGTTCTCCACAGAAATTCTGTTTGCATAAACCCGTTATAAGATCCATCTTCCCGAATAGAAAATTGCTTTTCATCTGTGTTGTAATCAACCTGATAGATAACTCCGTATCCATCACTTGCTGAGACCTCGTTCAGAGCATTTTTTACTGCAAGTTCAAGTTTATTTTTACTGTACAGCCCATTAGGAATTACAGCCTCAAGAATTTTCTCAGAAGCACTTCCATGGGCATTGTCCTCTTTAAACACAATGGTATTATTTGTTGCATTAATGTCAATTTCATTTTCCCAGAATGTTTCTTTTCCATCTCGCCCCACCTGAACACCTGAATTTCTGTCAGTACGGACTTCAAAAGGAACATTATTCCCATTATAAACAATATTTGTCTGGTCACTGTTATATTGTAAAGTTATGGTATTAGTCTTAGTACCACTGAAGATATAACTGCCATTAACCTGAGTATTGCCCAAATTCATAATCTGGTTTATAAGATGATCAATTTTAGCAATCGTATCACGCCGTTCATCTGCGGTCATTGAGTCATTGGCAAGCCTTGTTGCATCAACCTTTGCATCAAGGATTAAATCATTAATACTGCTCATGGCAGTTTCAACGTTAGTGATCCATGATTTGCCCATGTTTATATTTCGTTCAATCTGTTCAAGATTTCCCAGAGAATTTTTTAGAGTAAGAACCTGGCTAAACCCCAGCGGATCATCGGAAACTTCGTTAATCTTTTTCTGGGTACTTACCACTTCATTGGCATCCTGTAGATCACTGGTAAGCTTACCAAGTCTATATGTTGAATCTACATACATGGAAATATTTGGAACCCGCATTGTTTTCCTCCTATAGCCTCATAAAGTTAGCGCATAGAAATAAGAGTATTGAGCATTTCATCCGAGACTGTTAATAATTTGGATGCTGCTGAAAAAGCATGCTGGTACTTCATCAACTTAATCATCTCTTCATCAAGGGATACTGCTGAAATTGAATCCCTTTGTCCTCTTATATTATTAACCATAATATCGGCAAATTCTTTTGAATTCTTAATGGTTCTTGACTTTATACCCATGGATCCTATCATTTGATTATAATAGTCATCTAAAGTTGCGCTGGCAGTGCTTGATTGAGCCTCAGTACCTCTTTGATATGTCCACAACTTTAAGATTCTTGTCTGATGCTGAACATCTGCCATGGCAAGAGCATTGGTATTGTCACCCTGGCTTATCTCACCGGTTTCACTGTTTATTGTAGCTGATGTAACAAACTTTGTATCACTTAGTTTTTCATTTATTTCCATTGTCACGCTGTCATAACCTTTGAAAAAATTATTTATTCCTGCTGCTGCGAGAAGACCTGATGATGCAGACGAATCATCTGAAAAAGCAAAACCAAGGTTTTGAAAACCCCGTGCCTGAAAATCAAATTCAACATATCCGTCCCCTGAAACCTGTTTATCAAATCTTATTTCAATATCTGCCAGCCCGTCCCCTGTGAAATCTACACCAAAACCATTATCATCACCTCCAGCAGGTATCATTGCAAGATTGCCACCAGTGGGATCCTTCATCACCCCCCAATTGCCTGCTGACCTAACAAACTGAAGATCTGATGTTGAAAAATCAAGGGCGGTTTGATCTTTAATTAAAATTGAAACATTTTCTTCAGAAAATCCGTTTGATTCTGAATATTCAATATTATTTATTACATGATATTGATCTGATGTTGAAATTTTCAATTGGTTGTTCAGAGTCGTTGATGCCTTCATTCCTGCAGCAGTCTTACTAAATTGGTCAGCAAAAGAATCAATTGTCCAATGCCAGTCAGAAGCTCTTTCACCTGTGGCAATGCCGGCACTGTTTGAAAAAACTGGGATGCCTGTATCACCAGTTGTTATTGTAAAGACATCATCAGTAAATAATGTACCATCAAAAAACTTTACAATCATCCCATCCACACTTACCTCCACTGGTGCTAACGGTGTATAAGGAGGATCGTGACCTTCAATTGTGAATGTACCAGTTTTTACACTATTTTCCCACTCAATCACCAGAGGGTCATCGCCTGTAGCTGGAACTTGCCCAACTTTACCTCCGGAAACAACCCTAAATTTATAAATTTCATTGATACTGTTTGCCTGCCCGCTTATGGTAAAACTTAAAGGGTCAGGACTTCCAAGAGTATCAGTATTTACAGTTAAAGTGTTTCCAGCCACAAGACTGCCCTTTGAAATATCAAAGGATAATGTGGGAACACCACCTTCTACAATTGAAACATTTCCTTCATCTTCAACGGTTATCAATCCTGATTCACCTGTCTTAAGTCCGTACCTGTTAAGCTTTTCCCACAAGATAATACCATCATCATTATAAAGAGTAGAAGTTGAAAAATCTCTATTTACATTGCCAGATTGAAGAAGATCATTTTCCGGTTGATCACTTCCTGTACCAGTACCTGTACTTATAGCTAAGGTTGCATTATCAGTCACTGATTCAGAAAAGTTTGTAATTTCTATAGGATCATCAAAGGATATATCTTTAATAATAGAAACTGAGGCTCCGGTTCGTATAACCTGATAATTAGCATCAACTCCAGCTACTGTAAAATCATTGTTAAGCTGGACCTCAAGATTAATTGCAAGGGCAATGTCGGTAATACCTGCCACAGTAAAATCTATTGTTGTCCCGTCCACATCAAAAGACACCACCTCGCCTGCTGTAAAGTCTGTAAACCCTCCTGTACCACCCAAAGTTATTATTGAGCTTCCTGTTTTAGCACTTCTCTCCACAAAAAGCCCTCCAGATCCTACACCAAAAACGTTTGTCTGGATAGCCATACCCGGATCCATTAATGCTGTAACAGTTCCTGTGATCACAGCTGATTTATCTCCTGCACCGGCTGAAGTTTCTGCAATAGTAATGCCCAGAGCTTGCATGCCCTGCCTATAGAAATCTATTGTATCAGCCGCACTTACCGTTGCAACAAATGTATCTGTATTTGCAGGATTGGAAAAATCAATTGTATTGCCGGCGTTTGCATTAGTACCGGCAAGAGTTGTAAGATCAATTGATGCATTATTCCCTGTATCATCGGCTGCATTTGTCAGGACAATATTTGACCGGTCTGTGGTTCTTAGAATAACTGAATTAGTAGAAGGGTCATGTTCAACTGTAAATGGTGCGTCTGCCAGCGCTGATGTCATTGCATCACTGAATGCTGAAGCAAGTTCAGCCTGATCTGAAATGTCAACATCTATTAAATTCACTGAAACTTGGACGCTTGAAATGGGGGCTACGCTGGACTCAATTGTGAAAGTTATAATATCTCCCTGGTTAAAATTTGCAAAAGCATCAAGTCTAACCCCTGTATTATCGACCACCTCAAAAGCCTCTAAGCCCAAAGTCCTTCCCAAGCTACTTGATATGGTAAGCCCATTTGCAAAAAGGTCACTGTCCTCATTTATTGTATTAATCGCCTCTGTGACTGAAATCAAAGCATCTTCAAATTGCTCCTGCATAGATCCTGCACTAGAATCCCTGACAAAACTCTGCTGGTGAATAACACCATCCACATAGAGCGAAAACTGAATTTCATCACCATCCTGAGCATTAACTATTCCCGTGATATCAAAGCTTGCGCTGTTTTCAGAGGCTGACGCTGAAACTCCTTCAATATTATTCAAAAGCTCAGCAATGGAAGCTGCTGAACGTTTTGCATCTCCTCCTGCATCACTTATATCAATTATACTTGTTCCTAAAGAGCCACCATATATAGTTAATTCCTGATCAGCAATTGCATTGGACAATGTTGTTGAAACACCACCGGTTGACCCCTGAACAAGCCCAAGACCATCCCCATCAGATTCGGTAACTATCCTGTCTCCTAAAACAGCCTCATCAACAACAGTCAGCTTATATATTGACTGAATTGAACCTGGTGCTGTTCCCAGCCAGTTAGAAATTGCGGCTTGAGAAATACCCATGTCAATATTTGTTTTTGTATATTGGGTATCAGCGAAAGTTTTATCCTCTGTCCACAGAGTAAAATCTTTTGAATAATCAATTTTATCGCCAAACTCATAACTTGACAACCAACCACTTTCATCAGTTGCATAATCTCCTGTCAAAGAGTCTGTAAAATACTCAAGGCCTGCACCTTGTGAATGCTGGTAATTAAGTGCCCAGATCATTTCTCTTGCAAGTGCATCTATTTCTGCGCGATATTTGGGAATTATTTCGTCCCTCATCTCAAGCAGACCTCCAATCCTTCCACCGGTAATTCTATCAGATATGTTCATATCGCCGCTTGATGAACTTCTCCAGGCAACATTCTTATCTTGCATGCTCAACTCATATGTATCAGTTCCGTTTACAAGGGTATAGCCGTTTGCAGCATTTATAATAAGAGATCCATTGGGTCTTTCAAAACTATCAATATCAATCAAATCACCTAACTCATCTACGAGCATATTCCGTTGATCTCTTTGATCATTAGCGGATCTGTTAATCTCAAGACCAATAATTTCCTTATTCAGGTCTGCAATCTTTGATGTAATAGAATTTATCCTTGTCACTGCAGAACTAATATCAGAAGTTATATCCACCAGTAAACCATCCATATCTAAAACAGATGCTTCAAACCTTGATGCAAGCTTTATCCCATTTTCAAAAACTGCCACTCTTTCCGATGACCCCAAAGGATTATCTGAAAGGTCATGCCAGGAATTCCAGAATTCCGTTAAGATACTTCTAATACTTGCATCTGAAGTTTCATCAAAAAACCCTTCAAGAATCCGCATATATGATTCCTGCTCTTCAAAAGAGGCCTGGGTTGATAACTCATTTGTAAGCCTTTGTTCAAGAAGCTGATCAACACTCTGACGAATCTGATATGTATCAACGCCTGTCCCAAAAAGAAATCCACCATAAAGGGCAGGCTTCATACTCTTTTGCTGGGCATTTTGAACACTGTAGTCAGGGTTATTCACATTTGCAATATTTTGCCCTGTTACATTCAGTCCGTATTGCTGAGCAGCTATGGCTGTCTTTGCTATGCTTAAAGTTGAACCTATACCGCTCATATTACACCTCTTCGCGTATAAGGCAATTGCCTTTTGTCCTGTTGGGCACCGGACCTGAACTATTGTATTGCTTTTTGTCAGTAACATCCATAATTGTAGCAAACACATCATCTATAACTAAAAGATAGGAGTTTACATGATTATTATTAACATGGGCTATTGCTTTGATTTCTTCCGCTTCAACCATAATAGCAGTTTTTAATTTTGTGATATCTGATTTGATTGTGCCAGAAACAGGAATGTGTTCGATCACCTTTGAAAGGCTGAATGATGCAATATCCATATCAATTAAAATATGTTTTTCTTCAAACAAAGCAAGAATACGCTCTTTTTGTGCGACAATTTTTAATCCTATCTCTTTTTTTAGTTTTATAGTGTGCCACAGAGATTCAATATCAATATTAACAATACAATCTTTTTCCTTTTGAAAAATAAGTTTTAGTTCCTGAAATAAAGATAGCTTTTTCTCAAGCATATTCTTAACTTCACAGGCAAATTTTTCCATATCATATCTCCTTTATATTGTTATCGACTCTTACTTAAATAGAATTAAGAATATAACTTTATCACTTTGGAATTTTATCTCTTAATTCATTATATAAAAATTCGCCCAGACCAATTCCTTGACCTTGCTTTGAAAGAGATTCTGCAAGATATTCATCTTGCATTGATTTATAGATATCCATGCCATGATTATCTGTTTCGAAAAGCGCTTCTCCTAGGAGAGAAGTACGCATACTCTTTAGCATGCTTTTTAGAAATATTGCTTCAAAACCCTGGCAGGCTTCTTTAAGTTCATTATTCTCGGTTAGTTTTGAAGTATTTTTCAACCTATCAATATTTGAACTTGCAATGTTCTGATTTATAACACTTATATCCATATCAATATAATCTCCGGTAAAATTAAATTATTTCAAGTTCCGCCTGAAGTGCACCCGCAGCTTTTATACTCTGAAGAATACTAATAAGGTCACTTGCCGACGCACCTATGGAATTAAGTCCGTTCACAAGCTCTCCAATGGTTGAACTCCCTGGGAGTGATAATGTTTTGCCTGTACCCTCATTTACCTCTCCTTGATTTACAATAACCGATAGATTACCATGGGCAATTGCAACAGGAGAAATAGTAACATCCTCGCCTATTACCACCGTACCAGTTTTTTCATTTATGATTACTCGGGCATTAGTATCCGGTACAACTGAAAGACTCTCGATATCAGCAATAAACTCTGCTACTCCTGTTTTCCACATATTATCAGGAACTTTTAATTTTATTGCACTTGAATCGACAGTTTCAGCAACCCCTGAACCAATAGATACATTTATTGCATCTGCCATTCTTTTGGCAGTTGTGAAATCAGGTCTAAACAATGAAAGAAGAAGTTCCCTTTTCCCATCAAGTTTAAATGGTATTTCTTTTTCCACAGTAGCACCGTTTGACATTCTCACTACCTGAAGGTGCCCATCATCACCTGCGCCAACTGTCACAGCTCCCTGGGCTATTGCATATATTTTACCATTTATGCCTTTTAAAGGAGTCATCAGAAGTGTTCCGCCTTTGAGACTTTTCGCATCTCCTAAAGATGATGCCACAATATCAATCCTGTCACCTATCCTTGCAAAAGGAGGAATATTTGCTGTTACCATTACAGCCGCAACATTCTTTACATTGAGTTGGTTTTTATCAATATGAATGTTCATCTTTTCCATCATATTTCCAAGAGATTGCTTTGTAAAATTTACCCCAGACTTATCTCCTGTCCCGTCAAGTCCGACAATAAGCCCATATCCAGTCAGTTGATTTATACGAACACCCTTTATTGACGCAAGGTCTTTTATTCTAGCAGCATCTATCTCTGTATTGTTTACAAAAAATATTACCACTACAAAAAATAAACAAAACAAAATTTTAAATGTATAAAGACTTACTCTATTCATATTATTATCCTTTTTAAAAGGGCCAAAGGTTATCAAACAACCTGACTCCCCAGCCTGGTCTTTGCTTATCTGCAAGCACTCCTTCACCATAATATTCTATTCTCGAATCAGCTAAAGCTATGGATTTAACTCTGTTATCAGCACTTATATCCCCAGGCCTTATAACTCCTGAAACAACAATATACTGAGTTTCATTATTAGCTTTTATTGCTCTTCTGCCAAATAAACTCAAATTTCCATTGGGTAAAATTTCTGTGACTCTGGCTGCTATTGAAGCGGTTACCTGGCCAGTTCTGTCACTTTCTGCCTCTCCTTCCAGGTTACTTTCATATTTAGTGCCCAGAAGCTTATTTGTATCTGCTATTTTATATCGTTCAGCAAGTTTTGCTAACTTTCCAAACATGCTTGACACACCTATGTTGATTCCAGTTTTCCTGGAACTCTCAGTGCTTACCTTCATGCTTGAAGAAGAGATTTCCATAATATCCACAACCACAGTATCTCCGACCATACAAGCTTTTGTATCTTCAAAATAGAACCTGCTCTGCCCTGAAAAAAGTGAACCTTCATTGGAACGTAATTCAGCAAACTGTGGGAGAACAGCCGGCTTGTCAGACAGCCCTTCCGGAACTGCAAGGCCTGCTCCTTGCTGCCCTGAACCAAAGATACACCCTGATACAATAACTGCGCAAAAAGAAAAAAATAATATAAAAAATAATTTTATAGATGTCAGAATTTTATTTTTACTCAAAGTCATAATATGTTTTCTCCTAATAATATACCTCAACTATGGATTCGCCTTTTACAAACCCTCTGACAATCTTGCCGGAACTTAAATTCTCCACCCTGATCAAGTCATCAGCTACTCCATCTTCTTTTGAAATGCCTGCTGTGATTATTTTCAGTCCATCCCTTTTTGCTACAAGTTTTATTGCTTCTCCTTTACGTACTAAAGGAGCCTGTTCCAGCAAATTTATCTTTATTAAATCACCTTTATTAATGGTATTTCTTGGAACCATTCCTTCAACATTTTCAATCTTTTTTGCATAGTTTTTACGAAATTTTGATGTGTTTACTCTTTTATAGTATAAGTTCTCTGCCTCTATTTCCATATTCTTTTTTAATGGCATCCGGGCACAAACAAATTGTTCATATAAATCTATCCAACCTGAGAGGGAGAGTGTATCAAATCTATTATTATCAACTAAAACGTCAACCCTTATTGAGAACCTCCCTTTCCCATCAAATTTGTTATTTCTGTCAAACAGAAGAGTCAATTCCCCCTTAGGATATGGTTCAAGCCCTTTAACACTAAAATCGCGCAAGTCAAATTTATTACCTTCCTGAAATGTTTCAACATAATTTAAAAATTTTTCTTTTAGATAATCTTTTGTAAGACTCTGGGTAAGACGTTTGACAAAAATTTTGTCAGGGACATGAACAAAAACATTTTTATCAATCAAATGATTTGAGTATATCTTCGAAATCAGGCGATCCTTTAAAATGATTTTAATCTCGCCAGGATCTGGCGAAGACCCGATAGCTATCATTCCAACCTCTTTTTTCAAAAAAGAAGGTGCTTTTATTTCAGAGATATCTTCTAAATATATTTCTTTAAAATTTACTTCGCTGGTTTCTTTCACAATAATGGAAAACTCTTCCTCTGCCATAATAGTAGCACTGAAAATCAAGGTAAATATAATAAAACATAAAAGAGTTCCACAAACTTTTTTGATTTTATTATTTAAATATTTCATAAACTTACCTCTTTAATCCAGTTGCAGTACTCAACATTGCATCTGCTGTCTGAATTGATTTAGAATTTGCCTCATAGGTTCTCTGCCCTGTAATCATAGCAACCATTTCCTCTACAATACTCACATTTGACATTTCAAGATAATTATTCACAACTGTGCCTGCCCCTGCTTCTCCTGGGATTCCCTCAACCGGTGTTCCAGACCCTTCAGTTTCTCTAAAAAGATTGTTCCCAACTGCAAACAAACCTCCAGGATTAATAAATGTGCTCACATTAATCTGTTCCGTAGTAAGGATTGTTTCATCTGCACCATGAGTTGTAAAGGTGCCATTATCCTGAAGACTTATTATAACTGCTTCAGCGGGAATTGCAATTTCCGGTTGAAGTCTGTCCCCGGAAGGGGTTGTTATATAACCTTCGCTATCAAGTGAAAAATTTCCTGCTCTTGTGTATAGTTCCTCGTCTCCATGGAGCACCTTAAAAAATCCATCTCCCTGAATTGCTATATCCAGATCATTTCCTGTTTCAACATAATCACCCTGGGTAAATATTTTTTGTACTCCAGCAGGTTTCACTCCCATGCCAACTTGTATCCCTGTTGGGACCTGTCCTCCTCCTGGTGTTGTTTGGCCTGCAATAAGTGTAGTCTGATACATCAAATCCTCAAAATTTGCTTTTGATTTCTTAAACCCTGCAGTATTTGAATTTGCCAGATTATTTGCCACAACATCAGTTTTCATCTGCTGGGCGGTCATTCCGGTTGCTGCTGTCCATAGCGCTCTAATCATTTTACCCTCCCTGGCTTTATTGTAATTTGCCTACATCATTAATAGCTTTTCCATCTATTTCATCAAATGTCATCATCATTTTCTGATAAATCTGATACATCCGATGGTGATCAATCATACTAACCATCTCATCAACCACTTGAATATTTGACGACTCAATTGCTCCCTGCTCGACTGCGATATTTAAAGGTCCTGTCTCATCTCTTGTATCGCCTTTATATACATAATTATTTGCTCCTTCTTTCTGAAGCATTGTAAGGTTTTCAAATGTAATAATATCAAGCCTATCCCTTAACGTGCCGTCAATACGAATCTCGCCGATCTTATTTATATCAACATTTGTTCCATTAACAACAATAGCGCCACCTTGACCCAATACGAAATTACCTGCCTGATTAACAAGAACACCATTGCTATTAAGTGTAAAATTACCATTGCGTGTATATCTTATCCCTGCAGGGGTATCAATCTTAAAAAAACCCTCATCCTTTAACGCTAAATCAAGGTCATTACCTGTTTTTTCTATAGCTCCCTGGGTTAGATCTGTGTTCATTCTTGCCCTGAACTCTTTATCAAAACTAATTACATCTCTTTTAAAACCTGCTGTATCTGCATTTGCAAGATGGTTAGAAACTGCTTCAAGCTTTCTTTCCTGTCTTATGCCGCCCTGAACAGGTCTTGTCATTTCAAGAATCATTTGAAAGTCCTCATTTTTTTATTATTGATTTGTATATATTAGTTATATAAGCAATATGAATGCCAGAGTTGCAAAAATCAGCAAGATTACATGTTGACAAGGCTTTTCAAAATTTGAGCGAATTCCAACAATAAGAAAATAAAGAAAAAAATTCCTGATAGGGACCTAATTGGTGGGTTTTTATCATCTTATGAATAAAACTATAATTATAAAATAAATTTCAACTGGTCATCTTTTTTTTGAATTTATAGAATAAACAAAGGAAAGAAGTTCTGCGACTGCAACATATATTTCAGGCGGGATTGCTTCATCAATTTTAAGCTGGGATAAAATTTCAACAAGGTCTGGATCATCTTTTATTGGTACACCATGCTTTTTAGCAAGTTCTATGATTTTTTCAGCAATAGCTCCTGAACCTTTAGCCTTAATTCTTGGTGCGATATCTTCCTTACCATCATATTTTAATGCTACTGCTTTTTTTGTTGTGCTTTGTTTTTTCATAAATTACTTATTTTGTATAAATTATTTAAATAATAATATTAAGCAGGTTATCTTCACCTCTGACAAACGATTCAACAAATGAAGCTGGGCTGACATCCTTTTTTGAAACGACTTTACATTCAATATTGCGAACCAAATACTCTATTTTCGCAAGGTTCTCTTTTAACTGAGGCAACATCTTCTTAAAATAATCGCAAACTTCAACACTTGAAAGGTTAAACACACCCGAAATTGCTTTTCTGTATATTGAAAAATCTGCTCTGAGTCCTCCAAGATTTGACATATTTAATAAAAGAGAAATATTGATAATCCTGTCCTTGCCTTTTGTTTTTTGTTTTTCCTCTGAATTTCCCAAATCTATGAACAACTGACCAAAACTAAAAGTTTCATTGGCAAAAACAGGAAAAGGTATCAGATATTTTCCAGTATCTGAAGATTGTGCATTTAATACCTGAAAGTTCTCAATATTAGTTGCATATTCAACAAATGCTTTTAAATTTCCGGCATTTTGATGATCTGACGATTGATGGCTTAAAACATACCCTTTTATATCGTTCTTGAAAATATTTAGAAATTCAGACTTGAGTTGCAGGGCACTTCCTTGTTTAAATAAAGTTGCTATTTTTTTTTCAAACAGAATTCCACTTTTATCAAAAAGGCGTGGTAGAAAATTTTTATCTGCCTTTTCAGATTTCAACGATATGGATTTAATCATTTCTAAAAGCTCTGAATTATCTGTTTTCGCCAGGATAGCAAATGGATTTGATTTTGAAACAAGCTTGATTAAAGAAATGAATTTGCCTGAAAACTTATTTTCCTCAGGAGGCACAATTTTAAAATTTTGATCTTTTCCTTCGTTTATAACATTAACCTGAAGTTTTTCACCTTCAATTAAAAGAAAAGGGCTTTTTATAATTACTTTTTTACCTGCAATAAGCACTTGGGCTTTGTTCTCAGAAAAAACTTTAAGTACTTTTGCATCAGTTTTTTGATTTTTCTTTAAAGAAGAAAAAACAGCATTTTTTGCTACCTCTTTACGAATGATGAGATCAGAAGGGGAAATATGTATCCCGGTGATCACTCCTTTTGCTCCATTGCCTTAAACTTTTCTTTAAGGTCAATCACAAGTTTTACTTCACCTTTTGGCATTGAAAGTTTTGAAACAATCGAATCAATATCAAAACCGCGATTATACATATCTATTATACTGTTTTGTTGATCCAAAACATTACCAGGCGAATCCAGATTCTGTGCTGCAGGTAATGGCTGTATTGATTGACGAGCTACTTCCATTTTAAGATTTCTCAAATCTTCTTTTGCAGCCTCTGCTCTAGAAATCAGAAGATTAATGCTGATAATTCTTGAATCTAAAGATTCATTTAACTCCTTTATGAGCTTTCTCTTTTCTTTTATCTGTTTATCAAAGCTATCTGCTGTAACTTTAGCTTCCTTTACAAACGGCTCAAGCATTTCAATAATGTCATTTGCTGTTTTTTCAGTATTCTCTTGATCAATTCTGTTTTCCCCATTGTAATGGCTTGATACTTTTATATTAGCAACACGTTTTACAAAAATCAAAAAACACAAAATTATGAAAAGGTCAATTATGAATTGAATACCGATCCAAAATTCAAATGAGAATAATTCAATCATACTATGGTATCAAGTAGCCTCCCTGTTGAGTCAGGATTATTTTCATCCTTTAGTTCTTCTTTCTTTCTTTTTTGTTTTTCTTTATTTTTTTGATGTCTTTCTTTATCTTTATCTTTTTTAATTTTTAGTTTTTCAGGTTCTTCTAATTCCTGAACCTTGGTCTTTATTGCTTGTTCCTTTGCGAGCTGTTCTGCTGCTGGTTCAGAATTAGGTGTCCCGGTAATTTGATGGGTTTCTTTTACAATCCCTGACTGCTGTATAAGATGGTTAAACCCTGGTACAGTTGTCATTTTAGACACCTCGCGTTATCTATTAGCCAGCCTTAAAAGAATTAAAACCAACTTTCTTTATAGATCCATCAGGTAAAGCTTTTACCAAAGCCTTGTTAATAATCACAAGCAGATCAGACTCTGTAATTATATTGCCTTTTGCAGAACCAAGTGCCTTTTGAATCGCTAAATAGATTACATCTCTATAAAAAGGCATGTTCTGCTTTATTTCATAGTAAGCATTATTGGTTGAATAATCAATAGTTATCTCTGCCTCTATATATGCCAGTCCCTCTATTGTTTCAGGAGCCAGAATTACAAAATCTTTCATAACTAAAGGTTCTGACATTAAGTCTTTTGGTATTGGTTTCGATACTACTGGCTTAGAAGTTGTTTGATCTACATTTATTTCAACAGATTCAACTACAGGTTCCATGACAGGCACTGCCTTTGCAACTATTTTTTGTTTGGGAATTATTTTTTTATCACCTTTTAAGAAAAAGATACCTGCTAAAAATGAAATACCAATAAAAAATATCACTGATGCTGCTATTACAATAAATTTTTTCCCAATTTTTATTGGTTTTTTTTTCTTCTTTTTTTTCTTTTTCTTTTCTTTTGTTTTTTCTTTGTTCTTGTCATCTTCAGACTGATCTTCAGGTTCTTCCAATATCACCTGGGAATCATCTTCTTCATCTTCTTCTTCGTCTTCTTCTTCGTCTTCTTCATCGAGGCTTCCTCCATCATCAGAAGATTCTATATCATCCAGATCCCCAAGAGCATCTTCATCTTCGTTCTCTGAACTCTTGATCAAATCCTCAATATCATCCTGGGAAATTAAGCTATCTTGCTTCCAATCATCTTCATCATCAGCATCTTCTTCAGAATCATCTAAAAGGCTATCAATATCCCCCTGAAGCTCTTCATTCTCAATATTATCAAGCTCTCCTTTTAAATCATCATCTTCGCTGAGATCAACAACTGTTGCGTCTGATGCTGGTTTCTCCTCAACACTTTCTTCTTTTTCTTCTTCCATAGCCACCTCTTGTTCTGTGGTTACTTCTTCTTCAGGCACAATCTCTTGTTCTGATGTGATATCTTCCCCTGGTAATTGCTCTTCTTCTTCTGTTACAGGTTCAGCCTCTTGTTCAACAATTTGCTCCTCTGGCTCCAGACTATCTTCAAGAGCAAAATTTTCCTGATCCTCCAAAATAAGCTGATCAATATTTTCCTGAGAGACCAGGCATTCTTTAACACTTACAGCTTCAGATTCATCGATTACACCATCTTCTATGACCACTTGCTCTTCTATTGTTTCAGGTTCTTCTGAAACTTGCAATTCTTCTTGCGCCAGAAATTCAGGTGCTTCCGGTGCATCAACAGCTTGCTCGTTTCTTTTTAGGACAAGCTGAGTAATATCATCCTGAGATATCAAATCAAACTCAAAATCCTCTTCATCCTCATCTTCTTCTACAGGAGCTTCCGAAGGCACATCTATTACCGGACCATTCATAAGAGCGTCGATATCATCCTGGGACAATTCAGACACATCATCGTCACTCTCTAAACTCTCTTCAGTGTCTGCCGATGAAGCTTCTAAAAGCTTATCAATATCATTCTGATCTATTATTTCATCATCTTGATTAGCCATTGTACACCTTTAACTTACAAATCAAAATAATCTTGAAGCAAAGTTTTCATTTTAATAAGAATACCTGCATGTATCTGGCATATCCTCGATTCTGTCAATGAAAGCACCTCTCCAATCTCTTTTAAGGTCAACTCATCATAATAGTATAGAGATATCACCATTTGCTGTTTTTTTGAAAGTTTTTTTATTGCATCAGCAAAAACTGATTTTATTTCCTCATTGTTATACTGATCGGCTGGATCGTCTTTACTCTTAACTCCTGCCTGAAATCTTTTGTTTGAAATGCTGTTATTCTGTTTTATTTTGATAAAATCATCAAGATTTAATACTGAAGCGCCATGAATACCTGTAAGCATATCATGATAGGTTTCAAGGCATAGACCAAGCTCTTCTGCGATCTCCACATCTGTGGCTTTATTCCCTTTTTCCATCTCAATTTTTTTAACTGCTTTGGCAATATCCTGTATTTTTTTTCGCATGGATCTTGAATACGTATCCATACTTCTTAATTCGTCAAGAATTGCTCCTTTAATCCGATACTGTGCATAAGTCTTAAACGTAACATGTTTGTTATGATCAAACTTATCAACAGCATCTATAAGTCCAAGAGAGCCTGCACTGACAAGCTCACCAAACAGCACACTGCTCGGCACCCTCAAAGCAAACCTTGCAGCCATGCGCTTTACTAAATAAGCAGATTCGATAATTGTAGTTTCCCGCCAATTTTCGTCACAGTCTTTATGCACACTTTCTTTTTGAACCATTAAATTCCGCGTATTAATTGTTTGTTACAGTTTCTAATACTTTATTCATGAAAAACTTAATGCTACCATTTGAAGAGCTTCTTATTTCAGAATCATGAATCTTAAATGCGATTTTTTCTATATTTTTTGATACCACAGCATTTTTATCTAAATCAATAACAAGTTTTCTTTTCAGCACAGCTTTCTGCATTTCGTTATCTGTCGTGACATATCCTACATATTCAAGCACTACATTTTTAAGAAATTTATCCAATGCACCACTTAAAGATGAATATACTATTTTTGCTTCATTTTCTGATTTTACCATATTTACGACCAATTTAAAATACTTTACTTTATAGTCATTGAAAAGGACTTTCATTAAAGCATAAGCATCTGTTATTGAAGTAGGTTCCCTTGTAGCGATCACAACGCATTCATCAGCAGCGGCATTAAAATATAATACATTGGATGATATGCCAGCACCTGTATCGACAAAAATAATATCAGCTTCATTCTGCAAAGTCTCAAATTCACTTAGCAAATTGAGTTTTTCACCTTCAGCAAGTTGAGTTAAGTGAGAAAAACCTGACCCGCCCGGGACAATTTTAATCCCATGCTCAGTTTTAATCATAATTTCAGAAAGTTTTTTTTCACCTGACACAACATGGCTGATATCATGTTTGGCGTGAATATTAAAAATAATATCGATATTAGCTAAGCCCACATCAGCATCAACAATAACAACCCTTTTGCCTGAATTCTGTAAAGCTACAGCCATATTACCGACTATATTTGTTTTTCCTACACCGCCTTTTCCACTTGTTACAGCTACTACTTTTGGAAAACTGCCTTGTGTCTCTGAACCCATTAAAGTTTCCCTCCCTGTTGAAGCATCAGACTGCACCATACTTCTAAGTCCATCTGCTTGGTCCTTCACTCTGAGCCTCCTGTTCCTTGCCTAATATAATACTTAAAAGCCTTTTTTTATCCGGAATAATTAAATCTTCGGGTACTTTCTGGCCATTTGTTATCAAAGAGACAGGAAGTTTAAATTCACTTACCTGATCCAAAATCTTCCCACACATTTTTGTCTCATCGATTTTTGTAAAAACGTATGTATCCGGTTTAAGAACAGAAAATGCTTTTGTTGCTTCCTTCATATTAATAAAATCTGTAGTGGCGCTCAAAACCAAATGCACCGAAATATTATAGTCTCCATTAATTACTTGGCTTAGCTCATCCATTCTTTCTTTGTCATAGTGACTATGCCCCGCAGTATCAACAAGCACAATATCCATTGCCTTCATTCTGCCTAAAGCACAAACAAGATCATCTTTACTATAAGCCTGCATGCAATACAATCCCATTATTGAAGCATAGGATTTCAATTGTTCAAATGCTCCCACGCGGTAGTTATCAATTGAAATAAGACCAACTCTCTTTTTCTTTCTAAGGCTCAAATGGGCAGCAAGCTTTGCTATGGTTGTTGTCTTGCCAACGCCTGTAGGCCCTGCAAATGCTGCCACGTGAGGCACTCCTGAGTTATTGTCTCTTCTAAAATTATTCTTGGCATCAATCCATCTTACACATTCCTTTATAACATATTTTTTTAAAGATGTAACCTCAAGGCCTTGTTTTTGATCCCGTTCCATTGAATAACATGCTTTATGAACAATGGAATATGCTTTTTTTTCAGAAATCCCTGATCTTAACAATGCAGCAAGTAAGCCAACTGAACCAAACTGATTACAAATTATGTTATGCATGCCGTATCCCATCCCTGCAACAGAGATCATATCCTTAATACTGACAAGTTCGTCTTTTAATGATCTAATCTCACTCCCATTTGCTCCTGTTTCTGCTCCTGATTTCCCTTTTGAAGTTCCAGGTTTTGCCTCGACTTCAATAATATCTTTGGAATATGGCTGCCTGGGACTTTTAGGAATTTTCCGCGTTGATATTATCATGGCATCCGGACCAAAGGCTGCTTTAACCTTTGACATAGCCTCCTGGATATTACGGGCTTTAAAAATTCTTCTATTATTCATCTTTTAATTCCACCTTTCCACTTACCTCAAGATTGATATTATCTACTACTTCGGCATGAGAGATCACAAATACAGAAGGGAATGAAGCTTCTATCAATTTCCTTAGGTGACGACGTAAAGCCGGAGCACACATTATTACAGGCTGAATATCAGAAATCACCATTTTTTCAATTTCTTTTTTTGTCGCATTAATCACATTTTCCACAAACTGAGGATCAAGTGCAAGAAAAGCTCCCTGCTCTGTTTTTTTAATATTCTTAATAAGTCTTTCCTCAAGTGTTCTTTCAATCATAATAACGTTCAGAATTTTGTCTTCTGCTAAATATGGAGCAAGCATTCCTTTAGCAATCTTCTGTCGTACATATTCTGTTAACAAATCAGGGTTTTTCCCCATGGGAGCATAATCACCTAAAGTTTCAACAATTGTTAAAAGATCACGGATTGAAACTCTTTCTTTTAAAAGGTTTTGAAGAACTTTTTGAACCATGCCCACAGAAAGAAGGTCAGGAACGAGTTCTTCCACAGCTTTAGGATTTGTCTCTGAAAGATTATCTAACAGATGCTGGACGTCCTGTCTTCCAAGAAGATCATGGGCAGTATTTCGTATAACTTCTGTCAGATGGGTGGCAACTACTGTTGAATTGTCGACAACAGTATATCCTGCAAATTTTGCCTCCTCCTCTTTTTCCGGCGGTATCCAATAGGCAGGAAGTTTAAAAGCAGGTTCAATAGTCTCAATCCCATCAATTTCCGAAGCCTCACCAACAGGATCCATTGCCAGCAAATGATTTACCATGAGTTCAGCCTGGGCAGTTTCAACACCCTTTATCATTAACCTGTACTGGGCAGGATTTAAATTAAGATTATCTCTAATATGTATTGGAGGAATAATTATACCCAGTTCAGTGGCAAACTGCCGCCTTATGGCACGTATTCTGGCAAGCAGTGTTCCGTCCTGCTGTTTATCAACAAGAGGAATTAACCCATATCCAACTTCAAGCTCTATGGTTTCTAAAATCAAAAGGTGATCAACTTCTTCTGGTGCGCCTATAGCTTCATCAGCTTCAGATTCTGCTATAGCATCACTCTCCTTGGCCTCTTTTTTACCTCTTAAAAGATACCAGGCTGTCCCAGCCAGTGTGACACCTAAAGTCATAAACGGCAATGCCGGAAGCCCTGGAATAAGTCCCATACAAAAAACAATAACCGCACCAATATAAACAGGGGTTACACTAGAAAGAAGATGCTTAAAAAATTCTTGCCCCATTCTGCTTTCAGAGCCTGATCGCGAGACAAGAAGCCCTGCTGCTGCTGACACTAAAAGAGCGGGGATTTGAGACACAAGCCCGTCACCAACTGTAAGAAGGGTATATATCTGCATAGCCTCTTTCATAGGCATGCCCTGCTGAACAACACCTATAATGAATCCTCCTGCAATGTTTATACATGTAATAACTATACCTGCAATTGCATCTCCACGAACAAACTTACTTGCACCATCCATGGCACCATGAAATTCTGATTCTTTTGCTATAACTTTTCTTCTATCTCCTGCTTCTTGCTCATCAATCATACCTGCATTAAGATCTGCATCAATTGCCATTTGTTTGCCTGGCATGGCATCAAGAGTGAACCTTGCAGCCACTTCTGCTATCCTGCCTGCACCTTTTGTTATAACTAAAAAGTTAATTAAAACAAGAATTGCAAAAATTACCAAACCTACAACATAATTACCTCCAACAACAAAGCTTCCAAAAGATTTAATAATAGCTCCTGCAGCAAGAGGACCCTCGTTACCATGGAGCAGAATCAACCTTGTAGAAGCAACATTTAAAGAAAGTCTGAATAAAGTCAATACAAGTAACAATGAAGGGAATATAGAAAAATCCAATGGTTTTTCAGTATACATTGTAGTGACAAGGACGATTATTGCTAAAGAAATATTCAATGCGAGAAAAAAATCAAGAATTATGGGATGGAGTGGTAAAATCATCGCCATAAGTATCCCGATAAATGCGAAAACAACTATAATATCAGCTGCTTCTCTTTGAATTATTTTTACCATTCCCATACTTTGTGTAGCCATTCATCTCTCTTTCGTATAATTTATTTTGACATCAAACGCCAAAATTATGTCGGTAAGTTATTTGCTTTTGCCCTTGAGTTTATATACATATGCAAGGAGCTCAGCAACGGTCTGAAAAAATTGTGATGGTATTGGTTCTCCTATATCTACTTCTTTATACAAGTTCCGAGCCAAATCTTTATTTTCTACAAGAGGGATATTATTCTCCTTTGCAATCCTTCTTATATTTTCAGCAACAGGACCCGCACCTTTTGCAACCACACCAGGCGCATCCATAACCATCTTGTCATATTTCAATGCTATTGCAAGACGGGTTGGATTAGTGACCACAACATCGGCTTCAGGCACATCGACCATCATTCGTTTTCGTGCTGCTTCAACCTGAAGTTGTCTTATTCTGGCTTTTACATGGGGATCCCCCTCTGTCTGTTTCGCTTCGTCCTTTAACTCTTTTTTTGTCATTCTCTGGTCATTGGTAAATTTCCATTTTTGATATACATAATCAAGCATCGCTACAATAAGCATGATAATGCAAACTTTTAAAAAAATACTAAATGTTACCTTTAGAATAAATAAATAAATTTGTGCAACAGAGTTATCATAAAGGGTTAAAATTCTATCCATTTCTCCAACGATAGCCAAATATACCACTGTAAAAATAATACTTATCTTTAAAATACTTTTTATGAATTCAACCAATGCCCTTGACGAAAACTTTTCTTTAAATCCGGTTATGGGATTTAACTTGGTAAGTTTTGGTTCTATGGCTTTCCATGAAACTGCGAAGCCAACCTGAGCGAAATTTGATGCGAGCCCCATCACAATTGCAGCAACCAAAACAGGCAGGCAGGCAATTATAAGATGTCGTAAATTTGCCCCATAAAGATTGACGATTTCAAATTTGTTTATAATTGGAACGCTATTAAAAGTTAAAGTGTCAAGCATTGTACTGACAAGTGATTTGTATGAATAAAATCCAAAAAAATAGAGCGCTATTGCGCATGATAATAATACAAATACTGAAGGCACTTCCATACTTTTTGGAACTTGTCCCTCTTCACGTGCTTTTTCAAGTTTCCGCGATGTCGGGTCTTCGGTTTTCTCCCCGCCACCTTCTGGATCTTCAGCCATAGTTTATTCCTTAACCTTCTTAGATACCCCTCTTGGTTATGGTTATCCTCCACCTGCATAAAATAAAAAACCCATTAATAATTCTTTTAAACCTTCAATATATTCCCTTGTAAAAACAATTATAACATCAAGTAAAAGGCCAAAAAAAATCAAGCCTACTATAATCTTTAAAGGGAATGCTACAATCATTACATTCATTTGTGGTGAAAACCGTGAAATAAGTCCAAAAGCAGAACTTGTTAATACCAGAACTGCAATAATAGGAGCTCCGATTTTAATACCAAGAATAAAAATATCAGAACCCAATGAAAGCATTTTCACAAGCATAACTTTTTGAAGCATAAAAAACCCGATTGGAACAATAGAAAAACTATCAATCAATGAAAGAAACATAATATGATGTCCATTCATTGCTAAAAATACTAATATACAAACCCAGTATCCGAACTGATCCATAATTGAAACATTTGATCCGGTCTGGGGGTCGAGAACATTGATCATGGCAAACCCCATTTGAAACCCTATAATCTGTCCTGCAAACTGAACAATGGCAAAGAAAAGCCTTATACAAAGCCCTAAAGTCAACCCTATCATTAGTTCCATAATTATTAACCTGCCAGTATCAATAGCATTCATAGGAAACCTTGAAATATCTATTTCCACTACAGTATATATAAGTAATGATAAAACCATTGCAAAAGCCATTTTGGTACGTACAGGAAATATTTCTGTAGAAAAAATTGGAAACATGAAAAAAACAATAGTAACTCGCATTAAAACAAGCAGATAAACCCTGAACCTTTCAGGCTCTATTATATTAAGAATTTCCATTGATTTCTATTTCACCATTATTTGATATACAAGGGAATATTTTCAATTAGTCGGCGTGTGAATGTTACTATTTCATCAAGCATCCAGGGAGATGCTAATAAAAGCCCCATAAATACTGCAACAATTTTGGGCACAAACATTAGTGTCATTTCCTGTACCTGAGTTACAGCCTGGAATATGGCGATTATAAATCCTACAATAAGTCCCAGCATAAGCATAGGCGCAGATAACAATATAGTCAGGATGATTGCTTCTTTTGCAAAGGAAACTACGAATTCAGGCGTCATGGTTATACTCCGAAACTTTTTAACAATGATCCGGTAAGAAGATGCCATCCATCAGCAAGAACAAAAAGCATTATTTTAAATGGTAATGAAATCATAATTGGCGGTAACATCATCATACCCATGGAAAGCAAAACAGAAGCTACTACCATATCAATCACAATAAATGGTATATAAAGCACAAACCCGATAATAAACGCAGTTTTAAGTTCACTAATTACATATGCAGGAATTAAGACAAGCAAAGAAAGATCACTTCTTGTTTCAGGTTTTTTCATATCTGCTCCCTTAATAAAAAGAGCAATATCAGCTTCCCTGGTATTTTTAAGCAAAAAATTACGTATTGGAACCTGGGCCTTTTTAAAAGCCAGTTCATAACTAATCTCATGTTGAAGGTAAGGATTGAGTGCATCATCATATACATTCTTTGCAACAGGTTGAATTATAAAAAATGTCATAAATAATGACAACCCTATCAACACTTGATTGGGTGGGCTGTTCTGAGTCCCGAGTGCCTGTCTTAAAAAATGGAATACAACTACAAGTCTTGTAAAAGGAGTCATTAAAACTAAAATCGCAGGGGCTAGTGTTAAAATTGTAAGAAGAGCTATTATCTCTAACACAACAGCGACTTCCTCTGGAGAAGTGGCTTCTTTAACATCAAATTGCAAAGTAGGAATTGGAAAAGTTATAGCATCGGCAATACCCGGAATAATAATTACCAAAAAAAACAAAAGAAGCATTATTTTTCTGGATTTCATCTCTATTCTTTATCCTTAGTTTTCATAAGTTTTCCTGACAAAAAATCTGAAAATTTCATATTTTTGCTTTCTTTCTTTTGTGTTAAATCGATATCATTATCAATGATTGCAAGTTGTGAAATACTATGCGGGGTAACTCCTATTAAAATTTTTTCTTTCAAAACGTCAAGTAAAAGAATTTTTTCTTTTGGAGAAATGTAATGGACAGCAAGCACTGAAATAAACCCTTCACCCCGACCTCCCCTTTTATTTGAAAACCGCTTGATAATATAAAACACGAGCACCAGAACCACCAATACAACCAGAAGCATAAAAAAAGTTCGGGCAAATGCAGTCCATATTTCAGAAGAAGCGTTCATGAAGCCTCAGCCAAACTCTTCACTCTGTCCATGGGCGTAATAATATCAGTAAGTCTTACACCAAATTTTTCATTAACAACTACAACTTCACCCCTTGCAATAAGTTTTCTGTTTATATAGACTTCAAGAGGTTCTCCTGCAAGTTTATTAAGCTCTACAATGGAACCTTGCCCAAGTTGCAAAAGATTGTTTACAAGCATCTTTGTTCTTCCAAGTTCCACGGAAAGCTCCAGCGGAATATCAAGAATAAAATCAAGCTGGCTTGAACTTTCTTGTTCATCAAGCTCATCTTCTTCAGGTGTCACCTCGCCTGACGCCTGCCCTTCAACCGTTAAATCTTCTGAATCTTCTATCGCTTCAGAGTCTTTTGGATCTTTCTCTTCATCAACCATAGTATCTCTCTTTTTCTGTCATTATTGTTTCATCAACCTTAAATGCCTGAAGCCCGCGCTGAACTCCGGCATACCCCTTTAATTTTGGACGACCTTCAATAAAGCCTATAAGAGACTCATTTGCATCATTATCCAATTGAAGAACATCACCTTTCCGCATATACATAAGTTTTTCTCCGGTAATTTCTGCTGTTCCGAGCTGTATTCTCAACTCAACCTCTGAAGCAATAATAGTATCACGCAACTCCCTGAGCCATTTATTATCAATCTCCTCGGTTTCTGCCTGAATTCCTGACGATAATTTCTGCCTTAACGGTTCTATCATTGCATACGGAAAACAAGAAATCAGGTTACCTGCAGACTGTTCAAGCTCGACCTCAAACTTTGTAACAATTACAAGATCAGTCGGAAGTACAATTGCAGTGAACTGAGGATTCATTTCAGATCTGACAAGAGATGTTTGTACCGGTTCAATGGGAAACCATGCTTTCTCAACATCCTTAAGGCAAGCAATAATAGTCTTTTTAATCATTACTTCTTCAATAATTGTAAATTCTCGTCCTTCCACCCTTGCTTTACCAAGGGCATCGCCTCCGAAAAAAGTATCAATCAGATTATAAACAAGCTGGCTCTCCAAAACTATCAAGCCATGCCCCCTTAAAGGTTCCATTCGAAAAACATGCAAACTTGTCGGCACTGGCAAGCTTCTTACAAACTCAGAAAACTTAAGGGTATCAAAAGGATTTGAACTGACATCAACATTTGTTTGAAGCTGAGACGAAAGAGTTGCCCTAATTTCCCTTGCAAGCCTTTCATTGATAACATCATAAGTAGGCATTCTTGCCCTTACAACTTTATCCTGATTTGTAAAGTCGTAAGTGGCTATACCTTCTGGCTCAGGAGCCTCTATATCGGTCTCTGATTCAACATCTCCTGAATCCAATCCATCAAGCAGGCTATCGACTTCGTTCTGGGATAGTATTTCGCTCATATTATTATCACCGCATTATAAAATGTGTTAAATATAAATTCCTGACAATGGCATCAGGGAATAACAAATTAATTTCCGTTATTAACAGATACTTAAACTTTATTTTTCCTTCAGAACTCCTCAACTCCATCCAGCTCATCTCTTTGGTCATTTTTCGCACAAGAGTTCTTATATCACCTCTTTTGGTTTCTACCATTTCCACTTTATCTTTGGAAACAAGCTCAATTGCGATACCAATACTCACTTTCTGCATATATGAACTGTCTTTAAGCTGTATCCACGTGAATGGTTTTAACACTGTTATATTATCATAACTAATTTGATTAATCTGTATGTTTTCAACTCCTGACTCTTTATTTGCTGCGGCTTCATCTTTATCAGATTTGATAAAAAACATCAGGGCTGACACAATTATAAATATAAAAGCCGCAGAAAATAAAATAATGATAGTAAGCTTTTTTTTGGATGGTTTATTAAACAACCCCTTAAGCATGGAAGGCATTTTAAACAGCTTCTTATAAAAATTTTTAAATAGACTCTTTAAATCCACGAAATTATTCTCCTGGTTATTATTATGCTCAAGGTATTCTCCAAGAAATTTATTATGTATTGATTCTCTTTGTTTTTTAAAATCAAATTCTTTTATGGTCAGGTGTTGTGGTTATAATTTAGTATATAGCAAAGCAAAGCCTGTGCCAAGCGAATTAATTATTTTTACGATATCTGTTCACAATGTTAGTACGATACGATTCAGCATACAATAATTTAATTGAAAAACTATTTCAAAAATAAAAGACATGAAATAACTTAAGGATTTGTCAAAATGATGTCGTAGATTATTAATGATTTGTCATAATAATGACGTCACATAAATACTATATTAATTTTTATGCCATAACACCAATAACGACCGCCCGAAGTGTTTATAAAATAAGAGAAGGGCAATATTGCATTGCCCTTCTCCTTTTTGGCTTACTTTTTAATTTCTAATTGTGAAACTATCGTTTCATATTTATTACAGTCTGCATCATATCATCTGTTGTGGTTATGGTTTTTGAATTTGCCTGGAAACCTCGCTGGGTTGTTATCATGGCAACAAATTCCTCTGAAATATCAACATTTGACATTTCAAGCGAGTTAGGAGCAAGAGTTCCGAGACCATTTTGCCCAGGCTTATTAGTTATTGCAGTTCCACTGTCCCGGGTCTCTCTGAAGAGGTTTCCTCCTTCATTAGATAATCCGTAGTTATTTAAAAACTTAGCTAGCCCAACCCGGAAAAGAGGAATCAACTCTCCATTTGAATAAACTCCAGTCATGATTCCATCTGATGCCACATCAACTTCCTGTAAATCTCCTGCAGAATAACCGTCAGCATTCTGAAAAACTGTTGAGGATGCTTTGGAATATTGTGTTGTTGACATTGATTGGTTTTCAAAATTAGTCCCATCATATATTGTTCCCAAATCTAGTTGTATTTCCTGTTCTGTTGTACCATACTCTCCTCCAAGAAAATCGGCAACAAAGCTATAATAACCTGACTGAGCTATGTCTTCTTTTTCTACTTCCATCCATGCTGTTGACCCAAGAATATCAAAAGCTATCACAGATCTATCATTGTATGGATGAGTATTAATTCCGTATGACAAGGAATTTGCAAAACTGAATACAATATCGCGATTATCTGAGTCATTACCTGATCCGTCAAGATCTATAACTGCCTCAGTTTCGTCTCCATCAAGCGTGGCAAATAAGTACTCTGCAGGAGGTACGTTTGGATCAATATCAAATATCAATGTGTTATTTGCCCCTGGTGTGGCTCCTGTGCTAGCTGAAACATTAAACACGAGATCAGTGGATGAATCCTGATCAAAATCTATTGCAAATCCATTGGTGCTTGCTCCTGAAGTTGTTAAAGCTGCATTTGGATATTCTCTTGGAGGTGCTGGATCGACCTGAAACTCAATAGCCTGATTTGCCACTGTAGTAATTGGAGTACCAAAAGTATAAGCAATTGTAGCAGCTCCTGTTGAAGCTCCGCCTGCTCCCCACATCAACGCCGATACTGTAGTATTGCCACTTACGCTGTTCAAAATATTAAAATTCAACCCCCCTGATGCAAAAGTATCAGCGCCTGTGGAATCACCCCATACAGCGCCTGTCCATTCAAACATTACAGCAGAAGTCGTTGCTCTGGCACCATTACTGCCTGTTGATGATATACTCAATATCGGGTCATTATTAGGTACAAAAGTGTATACTTGACTTGTAAAATCATCAGCTTTTACAGGCATATTCCAATCCCAGTCTCCTGCTACTGCATCATATCTCAATTGTATATTTTGCGCCCACATTGTCAGATCTTCTGCATTAGTAATGCTCATAGATGCTGTTGTTGTGCTTATTGCGGCAGTATCATTTGTTGTAATTCCTGTAACCAGGGCACCTGTACTGCTGGCATAAACTATCTCTGGGTTTGCCCAATACCATTGTTCCTGAACAGGATTCCATACTATGGCAAGGTCAGCAGAATCATGGGTCATAACACCAGGTTCATTAATTGCCAAGCTTGTATTGTCATTGGCAGTATCACCAGTATATCTTGTTCCTTCTATGCCCTGAATATGTAAATCATTGGCGTCATTAATATCAAAGCCTAAGGAATCTGTTGCAACAGCAGCTTGGTCAAGCCTGATCTTGAGGTCCGCGTCTACATCTGTTGGACCATCCGGCTGAAGTACTAAGTGAATTTCCGTGGCGTCTGAATATACAATCCTTGCGTTGCCATAATTTGTAGGCTTCTCTGCCGAAGTCACTGTTCCATCATTATTAGGGTCATTAAAATTCCAGGTTGATCCGTCATATTCAAATACAAATCCATAGCCATCATCAGGCAACCCATCATAGCTCAATATTTCGTAATGGATATTATCCACTGTGTTAACACCATTGGCTTCGAAATTTCCTATGCGGCCTGTAAATCTATCCATAGAGAAATCCAGTATATCACCGCTGCTCTGGCTGAATAATATCTCACCCCTTGCCAAGAGCCCCTTGCTGTCAGTCTGTTGAACAAGATTTCTCTCATCTTCATCAGGGTTACATGTGATAATATATTCCCATTCTGTGCCTGATTTTTTATCGTAGAAAATTGTTATATCATGAGTACTTCCCAGAGAATCATACACTTTTACAACGCTTTGATATTCGTAATTAGTTCCTGCCATATATATATCTTCGCCACTATCCCAATTATTTGACAGGACAACAGAACTTGAATTTGCATCAGCATCAAGATTATTGATTGCCGTTAATATTGTGCTCCTTTCAGGAGGACATGTAAATGCATTCAGAATAATATCTCTGATAGAACCAACATCTTCTCCTGTTATATCATCAAGTTCCCATCCCTGCACAAGATATCCTTCAGGATTGATAAGCTGCCCTGTTTTATCAAAATGAAAATTGCCGGCCCTTGTATAAAACATATTTTCAGTGCCACTTTTTCTCATAACGAAAAAGCCTTCACCACCGATTGAAATATCTGTTGTATTACCGGTTGATTCAAAAGAACCTTGCTGGAAATTCTGACTAATACTTCCGACAGCCATTCCACGACCCATTTGAGCGGTTCCTGCCTGGGTTGCAACTGATTCATACAATGTATCGGCAAAAGTTGATTTACCACGCTTAAAGCCCACAGTATTAACATTGGCAATATTATTTCCAATTACCTGCATTGCATTTCCCATGTTCTTTAAACCGCTTGTCCCTGTAAAAAGTGAACTTGATAAAGACATGTTATTTCCTCCTGTTTATATTCTTATATTTTGCATTTTAATGTATTGATAAAATATTAATTCACGTCTGTAATGGATGAAGCCAAAGAAAGCCTTCCTGAATTATCCAAAACAAGAAATTGAAATCCACCCACAGTTTTTATCCCTGACACATTTTCTGTCACAGAAATATTGGCATTTCCGGTTGGTGTTATTACCCTATATGAGTAAACCCCGTCAGCAACTGTCTGTGCATCATTATTAAGACTATCCCATGCAGCATAATTTATGCCTGCTGAAGTTCCCTCAACAGGGATGCCAATAGTTCGAATCAGTTCCTGTGAGGAATTATATATTTCTATAATTACGTTATCGCTATTCTCAAGTTCAAAACTTAATTGCCCCCCTATAACTCCTCCGTCATCAACATGAACAAGGGGAGATGAAGAAGTAACATTTTTCCCAAGATAATCTATTATTGAATCATAGTTTTCTTGGGAGTTTGCCTTAACCTGGAGTAATGAATCAGGATTGACCCAAACACCGTCAACAACAAGGAATGGTTTATCTCCACTATAAACTATTCCTTCAACAACCCCTGCTACTGTTGTTGCGACTTCTTCATAGCCATATCCCATATCAGCCCCAACTGCATATGTATAAGTCCCGTCGGGAACAAGAACACCATTGCTGTCTGTGCCATCCCATTGAATTGAATGAGGTCCCATATCTCTTTGCCCAAGATAAAGTGCTTTGACGACTCTTCCGCCTGAATCATATACTTCAACCCTTACTTCTCCTGGTTTCGGCAAGCTGTAATAACCTTCTGAAGCGCTTCCATTTTTTACACTCATGGAATCAACATCTCCGATTATTTCTTTGCCGATATACGATGTAACATCCCTGTCAGAATTATCTTCAAAAGCAGCTTGCATGGAAATCATTGTCTCATTTAAATTCATTAATTGTTCAAGCTGAGAAAATTGTGCTAGCTGGGATGAAAATTCACTTCCTTGCATTGGATTTAAAGGGTCCTGGTTTTGAAGCTGTGCAACCATCATTGTTAGAAATGCATCTCTGCCCAGGGCATCATCTTTTCCTTTGGTTTTTGAATCATATGATTCATAGCTCGTACTCATTGTATTAACATAATTATTTGATGCTGATATTGTCATAAGATTCTCCTTTTATGCCACATAATATAATATCCCATCATGGGTAAGATGTTGTTCTCGCAAAAAATCTTTGTTTCTAATCTTCATATTCTCACCATCTCCAACTTCATTTCCAAAACCTTTCTTGTTTTTAGAATATCCTGCCTGGTTTTTAGCATCTCTCATTGATTGATTAAAATTTGTTCCCATTTCCACATCAAAATTTTCAAGGCTAATTCCACTGCTTGCCAGGGCATCTTTCAAATTGTTTGAATTAGACATAAGGATATCTCTTGCAGCTTGATTCTCTGCAACCACACTCACCTTCACTCCATTGCCCAAATCTTGAATAGTTATCATCATGCGACCAAGCTCTGGAGGTTTGAGTTGAATTTGAATTTGATTCTGCCCTTGATTTACAGCCCGGACAATGCTTCTTCCTATCTGGTTTGTCACATATGATGGTAAAGTTCTAACTTGGCCCTTTTTTGATGAGCTTAAATATCTTACACTGCTTAATAATTTTTCTTCACCAGTTGCAGACTGAGTTGAATCAGGCAGTTTTAAACCATTGACTTGTTGTTTGCCTTTCTGAAAAAGATTCTTTGATTCAGAATCATTATTACTATTCATATTAGATTCAAGTTTGCCTAAAAGTCTGGTAAATTTTTCCTCAAGCTCTGATTTAATTGTTGTTTGAACATCTTTTCCATTTTCAGCTTTAAAAGAAAACGGAAAAAGCTTTTCAAAATCTTTATTGCTGAATTTATTTAAAGGAACATTAACAATTTTTTCATTGTTAGTTTCTTGTTTGCTTATGTTTTTAAATAGCTTATTAACTAAATTAGAAATTTCCTCTTCGCCCCTTGTATCTGCTGATGTCAAATTAGCCATCGTTAATGTATTGATAGGATCTGCTTTCGGGTTAATAGTTCTGATTGGATCTGCAAACAGGGTGTCTTTCCCTTTTGGTTCCATGGTTGCTGCTAAAATATTTTTCAAACCCCCTTCTTTTTTATTCTCAATACCCAAAACATCTTTTCTTTTGGTTTCAAGAATATTAATAAAATCCTGGAGGCTTAATTTGCCATCAGCAAAAGCCTTGGAAGTGTTTCCAAGATTTATGAGGTTCATAAGCTTTGCAACATTGTCATTATTGGCATCGGTCTTAAAAAATGTTTGTGAAGCAAATGATTGTTTTTCAAATTCTTTAAAATTCTTAATAAGGATATTTAAATCAATTCCCTTCTCTGTTTTCACATCAGAAAGTATGCTATTTCTCACATCTTCCGGCATTCCAAGGGATATCATTATTGATTCGATAAAAGCAATTGCAGAAATGGGTAACATAATCTCCTGTTCATTTACCTGATCTTGTATTCCATCAGAGTCATTGGGTTCCCAATCTAATTCGGAAATTTTACCCATTAATTCATCTATAGAAATATTCTTGCCTTCTTGACTCATTGTTAATTTTAAATCATCAATAAGTTCATTTATTTGATCTATTCCAAACCCTGCACTAGCAAGAAGCTCTTTTAAGACATCTAATCCTTGTCCCCCCATCGTAAGGCTCGTCAAATCATTTCCTGAAATCATCATGAAAAATTGTTTTAGCTTCTTTAAAAAATCTGTTCCCTTTGACCCTTTTAGTTCTTTCGATACAAACGAAATAAGCTTATCTACAATAGTATTGGAACCTTTTAAATCATCATTTTTGAATTGCTTTCCTTGAAGTATGCTTGCAAATTGATCTTTAAAAAGAACTTCTCCTTTTGAAAAATCACTGAGCCCTGTCATCATCTCGGAGGAGTTTTTAAATCCAAGCATCTCTAAAAATGAACTATTTATATCCATACAATTAATATTCATAATAGCTTCTCCAAATTAAAGATTGTGATATAGGTAAGAGCAACGATTGTGCCAGTTTTTTACGAACTATTAAATGTTATGAAAAATCAATTAGTTATGCATGGTAAGAGAGGTGTTTTAAGATACGAAACAAAAACGCAATTTGGAAATTTTTGCCTGGTATATAAAAACTATAGGGGAAAATATTACCCTTGACTGATCAATTGTATGATTGATTGACCAATAAGTTTGGAGGGAGTTATTTTTTCTTATAAGCAAGATGTTCAGTAATCCTTGCTGCTTTCTCACTTTCAACATTAGCTAGGATCTGAGATGCCGAAGTTTCCCGCATTCTTGAAAAAATTTTTCTTGCTACTTCAAGTTCCATTTTATCAACTATTTTTGCTGCATTCTTTGGTTTCATACTTGCATAGGTTTTTACAAGACTATTCAACCTTCTTTCAAACTCTGCTTCCTGTGCTATTTCTTTTTCGCTCTTTTTCTTTTCTAATAATGCGAAATCACTATTTATTTGTTCCTTAAGTTTTTTTAATTGTACAAGCTTTTCATCTATCTGTTCTTCATAACGCTCAAGCTCTTTTTTCTTTTTGTTCATATTATCTGACTCTTTTATAATACTCTTCCTTTTTTCATCAAGCCCTCTTAATACTACTTTAGCAGGGTCCGGACACTCAGGGCATTCGGGGCGATCTCCTTCTTTTTTATCTTTAGGTATCCCTTTTGATTCAGGCTGATTCTTCTCGCTTTCATCTGCTGCATAAACATTATTCACAAATCTATTTTTTGAGATTAAAACTTTACCAGTAAAACTCAATACCATAATAAAACTAAATATAATCAAAATTGATTTTTTAATTTTTAGATGTTGCTTCATAATTCACTTCCCTTGCTTTTTTTAAAGAGACAACCTCGTCAATTGTTTCCTGCTCAAATTTACGAAATTCATCCATGTATTCTATCTCTTTTTTCTCTTTAAGCCTTTCTATCACTTTTTTGTCAACCCTTTTTTTTGTGAGCTCAGCAATTTTTTCATCAAGTTTTTTTTTAAATTCTCTTTTCCTTTGTTTCTCTTCAATGATACTGTAATCCACTATATCAAGATATTTATTATAGATTCGCAACTGTTCAACTTTTATTCCCTTAGTTACTATGCCATCGAGTTCATCAGCAGTTTTTACATATTTTTCTTTTAAGTCTTCAATTGCTTTTTCAGATTCTCTTACATCTTTATAAGCCATTGCAGTTTCCTTACGGGCAAGGCGCTCAAGGTGTGTTCTGAAATCAAGTAAAGCTGAAAGCCTGAAATTAAACCGCTTCATATTAACCAAACACCTTTTTAAGGTCTTTTATACCTTTAAATAAATTAACTTTTGTTTCCATGTCCTGGCACAAAAATTTATTTATTGCCGGCATATATTTTTTTGCCCTATCTATTTTAGGATCACTCCCATCAACATATGCTCCGATTGAAATCATATCTTCAGCATTTTTATATGTAGAAATAATATCAACAGTCTTATCTCTCAATTCCATATGCTCATTGTCTGTAACATCACGCATGACCCTTGATATGCTTGCCAGCACATCAATAGCAGGATAATGTCCTTTATTTGCAAGGTCTCTTGACAATACAATATGCCCATCAACTATAGAGCGAACAGTATCTCCCACTGGATCATTAATATCATCACCCTCCACTAGAACTGTATATATGCCTGTTATGGACCCACTATCTTCCACATACCCTGCTCTTTCAAGTAATACAGGAATCTGTACAAAAAAGGATGGTGTATATCCACGGGAAGTTGGAGGTTCTCCTGCGGCAAGCCCCACATCTCTTGAAGACATTGCAAATCGTGTTATTGAATCTACCAATAAAAGAACATTCTTATTTTGATCCCTGAAATATTCTGCAATTGCCGTTGCAACATATGCTCCTCTCATACGTACGAGGGGTGGAGAATCTGAAGTTGCTGCTATGACAACAGCTTTTTTAAGTCCTTGTTCACCAAGAGTTTCATTAATGAAATCTTTAACTTCTCTTCCTCTTTCTCCAATAAGACCAATAACAATTACATCAGCTTCTGTATGCTTTGTCATCATACCCATAAGCATACTTTTACCTACACCGGAACCTGCCATTATACAAACCCGCTGACCTCTGCCTAATGTCATCAGGGTATTTACAGCTTTTACTCCAACATCAACTGGCTCTTTTATTTGCTTTCTCAACATTGGATTTATAGGTTTCCCGTAAAGAGGATATTCTTCTTTCAGATCAAGCTCGCCCTTTCCATCAATTACATTTTCCATCCCATCTATAACTCTTCCTAAAAGCTCATCTCCGACTCTTACAACAGGAGCGTCAGCCAATGGAATGATTCGGCTCCCCGGACTTATTCCTCGGATATCGCCATAGGGCATGAGCAGTGCTTTATTTTCTTTAAACCCAATCACTTCTGCCTTGATTTCTTTGCCATAATCACCTCTTATTAGACATAGGCTACCAACTGAAAGTCCCAGGCTGTCACCTTCTGCGACAAGCCCCACAACTTTGGAAATTCTCCCTTCAGCCCTAACAGAAACACAAGTTTCAACTCGTTTAAAATATTTGTCAAAGTCAATTTCATGTACTGAATCTGTAATCATATCTGATTTTTACCTTTTATACTTGAAAAAACCTTCTCAAGTTTTGCTTCAATATCTGCTTCTATATATCCTTGTTTAGTCTCAATCCTGCATCCTCCACGCTTAACAGAAGTATCTGATTTTACGGAAACACTTTTTAAGGTTTTTATAAACTCAAACAAATCTTCCTTAACCATTTCGATATATTCATAATCTTCATTTGAGACACTTAAAATAATATCCTCAGGTTCAGGAAGGGTCTTAAGTGCATCAAGTACTGTCTCTTTTACAATTTCGTCATTAATTTCAACCTTTGCCAGAATAACCTTTTCGGAAATCGCACAAATAAGTGAAATAATCTTTTCTTCATACCTTGCTGCAAGTTCCAGATAGGTATTATCAAGCTTCAACATCATTTCTTTAAAGACTTCAATTTTTTCTGTGATTTTTACTTCAATATCTTTGGAGGCTTCGTTTTCACCTTTTGCATATCCTTCTGAATAACCAGTTTCTGAACCTTTTATCTGCCCTTCTTTTTCACCTTGTTCAAAACCTTTCTCATACCCATCTTTTTTACCATTTTCAAACGCTTGCTCATATCCTTGTTCAGGTGTTAAATCTGGTACTGCCTCAGCATTCACATCTTTAGAATCAAGCTCTGCCCCATCTTTTGTATGTTCAAAACCTTCTTTAGTCAACTCATCATCATCAACAGATTCATTCCCGGGCTTTTTAACCTCTTTTTTACCAATTGATTCTGTTTCACCATCTTCAGCATTACTTTTTTCAGATGGATCTTTTCCAAATTGCTCAAAGACTGGTTTTTCCTCTTTCTTTTCATCTTTTCCTAAATCAAACAGCCCTTTAAAGAGATCCTCCTCCTTTTGCTCAGATTTCAATTCTTCATAAATAACTTTAAACTTATCCCAATCAGAGTCTGTGCTCTTGTCACGACTGATCTTTTCTTCATCAAGAGTTTCAAGAGCAGAGAGATCTATCTGCACAAAACCATCTTTTACTTTATCAGACAAGGATATCATCCTTTCCTTTACCTAATGTTATAGTACCATCAGCTTCCAACTCTTTTGCAGCCCTTACAATCCCCTGTTGTGCCTCTTCAACTTCAGTAAGGCGTATTGGTCCCATGGCATCTAAATCATCTTTCAACATATCACCTGCTCTTTGTGAAAGATTAGAAAATATCTTATCTTTCATTTCTTCTGTTGCAGTCTTAAGAGCATAGGTAAGCTGCTGACCTTCAACTTTCTTTAAGATCTCTCTCATAGCAGTATCATCTATATTTACCATATCTTCAAATACAAACATTAAGTTCCGTATCTCGTTTGCCATTTCAGGGCTGTCTTCTTCCACATGTTCCATAACTGCATCTTCAGTATTTTTATCAACTGAATTAATTATATCCACAAGCACTTGAAGTCCTCCAGCTTTACCTCCAGGACCTACAGCATCACTCAACTCATATTTGAGTGCTCTATCAACTTCTCTTACAACATCTTCAGATATTGTACCAAGTCTTGCAATTCTCAATGCTATATCTCCTTTCTGGTCATCAGGAACACTCATTAAAATTTCTGAGGCTACTTCTGATGGCATATGGGCTAAAACCATTGCTATTGTTTGTGGGTGTTCACCTTCCATATAAGATGCAAGGGTCCCAATATTTACTTTTTTACTCCATATAAAGGGAGTCTCCTGTTTTTTCTTTTCTAAATCCTCAAACACTGCATTGGCTTTATCTTTATCCATGGAACCTGAAATGATTTTCTTAAGAAAGGCTTCCCCTTCAACAATCATTTTAGTCTCGCCCTCAAACCTTCCCACAAAATCTAAGGAAACAGCTTTCAACATTTCAGGAGTGATATGATCTATCCTTGACATTGCAACACCTATTTCACCGATTGAATCATCACTCATCCTTTCAAACACTTCCAAGGTATACTTTTCACCCATGGTAAGCAAAAAAATTGCAGTTTTTTGAACACCAGTAAGCTTTTCAGGATCTAAAACATCCACCATTATTCATCCTCCTCCTCTATTTCAGAAAGCCAGCCCTTTAAAATATTAATACTTTTATCAAAATCTAAGTCTGCATAATATTGAGCTTTATCAACCGTAGTCATATTTGACAAATAGGATGATTTTTCACTTGCGGACATGTTAATAAGAAATTTACTTTTTTCTTCAGGTTTCATAATTCCAATAAAGTCTTTTTGTTGTGTTGCTGTAAGTTCAATAAACCCAGGCTCTCTTTCACCTTCTATAAATGCTGCTTGATCAAGTTTATCTGATTCTTCCTGCTCAACGCTTGTTTTAATATCTCTTACAGTTTTCAAAATCGGCCTTATGACAAACAAGAACAGAAGCAGGACAAGAATCATATTAGCAATTGTTCTCCCATTCTCCTTTTGGATCTTACGCCATCCGGTAAGTTCTTGATCTGGTTTTTCCATGGCAGTAATTGAGGTGAATGGAAAGCATTCCACAGTAACCTGATCTTCGCGATTTTCATTAAAACCCATTGCCTTAACAACAATATCTTCAAATTGACGCATTTCATTTACAGGTCTTTGCATATATACTTTTTTGTTCTCGCCTTTCTCCTCAGCCTTAAATTCATATCTTCCATCAACAACAGCAGCCACAGAAACTCTTTTTACGGTAACCATTGGTTTTATCTGCTCTCTAACTCTCTTACTGATTTCAAAATTAAGAGTGTCTGCATTTTTGTTAACCATTTCCCCGGCTTCTAGCTTGTTTGTTGCTTGATCCGGAGGGACTATAGGATTTACACTGGATGGTTCATTAACCTCACCAATCTCATTTTTAACATTTTCAGAACGTGATTTCCTGCTTCTTATAAATTCAGTTCCTCTTTCATAGGGATCATATATTTCCTCGCTTACATTATCCTTACTAAAATCCATTTCTGCTGTAACACGGACAATTGCTTTATCCTTACCAACAATCCTTTCAAGCATTGTTTCAATACGCTCTGCCATATTCTTTTCATAACGTAACTTATACTTATACTGTGCGTCAGCAAGGTTTTTTGCTTCGATTTTTGCTTTTTCCTCTTCAGATTTCCCCTCAAAAAGAATTCTTCCTGCTGTATCTACTATTGTAACAAGTTTTGGAGTAAGATCCTGTACTGAGCTTGCCACCAAATGAGCTATTGCTGCTCTCTTTCCCTCATCTAATTCCCCGGTAAGTTCAAGCAAAATCGATGCAGAGGGTTTTTTAGTCTCCTCAACAAATACAGAATCCTTGGGCAAAACAATCATTACTCTGGCGCTTTTAACTACATCAAAAGCACTTATTGTTCTAGCAAGTTCTCCCTGAATAGCTCTTTTTCTATTGATTTTCTGGACAAATTCAGTTGTTCCAAACTCGGTTTTATCAAATATTTCATATCCGACTCCACCACCTTTAGGTATTCCATCTTTTGCCATGGTAAGTCTTATATCATACACTTCTTTTTCCGGAACAAGTATTGTGGCGCCACCATTTTCAAGTCTGTATGCAGTATTTGACTCTTTCAACTTAAAGACAATTTCAGCAGCATCTGCTTTAGTTAAACTATTGTATGCTACTTTAAAGTTTGTCTTGTTTGCCCAGAGAAACATTGTTGTAAACCCTGCCACCATCACCAAAACAAGAACACCCAGAATTATCTTCTTTGCCAGGGTTAATTCTTTTAAAGATTCTATAAATTTTTCAATCACTGGATTCATTTTATGCCTGCAATAGTTTCAAATTAAATTTATACCTGCATACGAATAATTTCTTTATATGCTTCAATTACTTTTCCCCTGACTTGTGTAAGAAGCCTTAAAGAGGTGTCGGCTTTACCTAATGCCATCATGCCTTCATGCACACCAAGTTCACCATTAATTACTTGTTCAATTGCTATATCAGCCTGATGTTGTTTTAAATTAACATCTTCAACTGCTTCTTTCACTCTTTTTGCAAAAGATGAATCCCGCCTTTGAATTTTATTAGCAAGAGGCTCTGTCTGAAGCGAAATTTTATTTGTACCGCTAATTTTCATCACATTATCTCCCATCATATTATACCCCATCATTTTTGTTTATTATTTTCCTATTTCCAATGCTTTTAATATCATGCTCTTTGTATTGGACATTGCAGTAACACTTGCCTCGTAGGATCTTTTCGCAACAATCATATCTGCCATTTCTGTTAAATGATCAACATTAGGCATTGCCACATAACCTGTAACAGGGTCAGCATCAGGATGTGCTGGGTTATAAACAATTCTGAAGTTCTCTTGGGACTTAACAATATTACCGACTTTGACCCCGCTTCCTGAACCTTCTTTTTTTTCATCTCCAAATTCAATAGGAGAAAATTCTATTCTCCCCAATTGATTTCTTTCTTCTTTTTTTTCAAGAACACTTTTAAATTTATTAATATCCTCTCCTTGAAATACAACCATTTTTCTTTTGTATGGACCACCCTCTTCAGTTCGGGTTGTATCTACATTTGCAAGATTTTCTGCAATAAGGTTCATCTTTGTCCGATGAGCATTTAAGCCTGTAGCGCTAATTTTCATTGCATTTAAAAGATCCATAGTCTATCTGCCTCCTTCTCTTATTGCATATCGAAGTTTATCCAATTTTCGTAAAAGCATTTCCGTTGTAGTACGATATTTAATATTATTCTCAACAAGATTTGTCATCTCAGTATCAATATTAACAGAATCCAAGTGATAAATATCAACATCCTCACTATTGGCACCATTAAGCGAAGATGAATTCGTATTAACCCCTGCAAAATGCTTATTATGAGTACGTGCCATATCAGGGGGAGGAGCCTTAGTCATGGCTCGTTTCAACGTTTTTTTAAAATCCAGATCTTTTGGCTTGTAACCAATGGTGTCCATATTAGCAATATTGGAACTGATAAGATTATGACGCTTTGCAGATACATCAAGTGAATTAGATAACACTTCATAAGTCCTACCAAATAACCTTGAATCAGGCATAAACCCCTCTCTGAAACTAAATGTTAATGAAATACTAAATTTTATAAATTACCCGGAATCTGTAAGTAACGATCTAAATAGGGTATATTTGTCATGTCATGTAAAAAGTATCTTGCAAATTACATGCCTTGATTACGAAACCCTGTTACATATCTTGAGCTTGCTTGTATTCATTAAGTTTATTTCTAAGTGTTCTGACACTGATACCAAGGATTTTGGCTGCGTTGGTGCGATTCCCTGAAGTTTCATCCAAAGTGTGGAATATCATCTTTTTTTCCATATCTTTTAATGTCTTATGTCCTGCATTATTCGTGATATTATTCTCTTCGTCCAGGGGCATATCAATTGTTCCGCCAGAGGTAAGTAAAAGGTCACATGACTTTATATGCCCATCTTCTGTAAGCAATACTGCTCTGTGAATAATATTTTCAAGTTCTCTTACATTTCCTGAAAACCTCTGAGATGTAATTCGTAAAAATGCCTCTTTTGTCATTCCTTTGACATTTCGCCTGTCAATTTTACTGTATTTTTCCATGAAATAAGCACAAAGAGGATCAAAGTCTTTTCGACGATCCCTTAAAGGCGGAATCAATAAAGGTATTGTATTAAGCCTGTAATATAAATCTTCGCGAAAATCCCCATCTTTGATTGCTGTCTCAATCTCTCTGTTAGTTGTGGCAATAATCCGCACGTCAATATCAATAGGTTTGACTCCACCAACACGATCAACTTTTTTTTCCTGGAGAACTCTGAGTAGTTTTGCCTGGAGATGCACCTGCATCTCAGATATTTCATCGAGCAGGAGCGTTCCCTCATGCGCGAGTTCAAACTTGCCGGCTTTTGTTGATATTGCTCCTGTGAATGCTCCTTTTTCATGGCCAAACAATTCGCTTTCAAGTAAAGCTTCGGGGAGAGCTGCACAATTAACTGCCACAAAAGGCATATGTCTTCTATCACTCTTTTCATGAATAAACCTTGCAAAAAGCTCTTTGCCAGTCCCTGACTCACCCTGTATTAGAACTGATGCAGTACTGTCAGAGACTTTTTCAGCAAGTTTTAGCAATCGGTGCATCTCTTTATCATGTGTGATTATTTCAACCCTGCTTTTTGAAAACCCGCTGTTTTTTTCTTTAGACAGAGAAGCATCCCTTTTTGGAATAATTTTTTGTAAATATAGCTCTATCTGTTCGTTTCCCACCGGATATATTAAATAATCAATAGCACCTTGTTTCATAAGTTCTACAGCATCTTCTACAACAGATTTCGGAGAAATAAAGAGAACTTTACATGAGATGTCACTACTATTAACTTTTTTTAAAAATTCAAAAGGAAAAAACTGAGGGGTGGAAGTATCTGCAATTACCATTGCAGGCTTATTTTGCAACAAAACAGACTCAGCTTCAGAACCGTCAGGTAAGGCATCAACCAAAAAGCCTAAATTTTCTACAAGTTTTGTATATTGAATTCTTTTTTGAGGACTTTCCTGTATAATCAGAACTCTTTGATTAGGCATATATTAAACTCCAGAGACCTTATGAACTTTATGAGCTTTTTGCATTCTCTGCCAGTGCGAGTGTAGAAAGGCGCTGTTCTGCAAGTCTTGCCCAAACCGAATCATCTTGTTGAGCTATGCTTTTAAATACTTTTGTTGCTTCTTTTAAAACATTTGCCTTTTGATAAGCATCCCCCATCATGAACATAAGATTTGCTGTTCTTGTATCAAATTCAGAAAATTTAATTGCAAGAGAAAATGATTCTGCAGCTCTGACATAAACACGCTGTTTTAAATAAGCATTCCCCATTGTCCTGTATATTGTTGAAAGGAAATCATAATGCTTGCCAGGCGCGGAGGCTATATCTTCTACAGCGTTTGCCAGTACAAAAGTAACCTTAGCCCATTCTCCCTGTTTTTCGTATAACTTTGATTTCTTTACAAGGATATTGCTTTTATCCATGGGGTTTTTGCTATTTTTATATGCTCTTTCAAACATGCCTCCGGATTTGATATATTCATCTTTTGAAAGATAAATATTCCCCATTCTAAGATAGGCTTCTGCTACGTCTTGATTTTTGGGGAATCGTTTTACAAATCCTTTAAAAAGTTTTATTGCATCATCAGTCCTGCTGGTTTCATGCATTGCCACACCCATTCCAAAAAGAAGATCAGCAGGTCTCTTTGATCTTTTATGCAGCTTATATGAACTTATGAGATGATTAAATGCCTGCTCATATAGCTTTGCTTTTAAATATGAAAGTCCTACTTTTAAAGATATTTCTTTGCTTGTCATCCTATCAAGACGAACAAAATTCTCTTCATATTCTTGTAATATGATAGTAAATTTATCTGCTTTAAGTTCTCTTGCAAAAAGAGCTTCATATGACTTCTGCATCAGCCTTATAGCTTCATAACGCAACCCCATAGGGTTTGTAGACAGCATCTCTTCTATTTCTTTAATACAATTTTCATATTCCTTATGCTCTTGATATATCTCCGCAAGCCTCATCATGGCTACCCGTGCAAACTTATCTTCCGGGAATCTTTTTTTAACCATAATGTAAAGTTTCTCTCTTTCTTTTCTGTCTTCAAGATGCCTTGCAAGTCCTATTGAGCTCCTGATAAAACCTTCTCCATCAGGAAATTTTTCTCTGACAAAGCTATACATACTTTTTGCTTTTTCAATTTTATTTTCCATGGCATAGGTATCAGCAATTTTGCTAAAAATAATATCTTTTTCTCCAATCTTAGGGAAAAGGTTTATCACTCTAGTATAATTATCTCTAGCAGCAGAACTTCTGCCAAGCTTCATATTGGCATTACCCATACTTAATAAAAGGTCTGATGTTTTATATATTTTCTCTTTATTCTCTTTAATGATATATTTATAAATATTTAGCGCATCCAGGAAAAAATTTTTATCAAACAAGGTATTTCCATACCCTATTCCAGCTTCAGCAGTATATTTGTTATCAGGCATTTCTTCAAAAACCTTTTTAAAAGATCTTAAAGCCTTTTCGTTAAAGCCTCTTTCTTTATATATTTCAGCTAAAAAATAATACACTTCTGCAAGACCTGGATAGTCTTTATATTTATCTTTCACAATTGTTAAATATCCTTCTGCCACAGCAGAGTTATTTATTTTAAGATGAATTAGTCCTATGGTGGCAAACCCGAACGGTATCAATTTTGAGTCAGGATAAGTAACAAGGGCAGTATGAAAATAATGTTCAGCTTGAACCAGTTTTAACGGTTCTTTTATTTCTCCATACTTAAAATAAGCATATGCTCTTAAATATGATGCTGCTTCCAGACATGTTTGATTTTCTTTAGTAAGATATTGTTCAAGTATGTCCAAGGCGGCTTTATACTTTGTCTGTTTTAACAATAAAAAAGCTTTTTCCAATTCACCTGAATTATTGTCTGGGTTACAACCTGTAATATCAACTTTTAATAATAAGTCTGAAATATCGCCGGCATAAATACTTTTTTCTTTTTTAAGCGGAGTATAACCTTTATCCTTTGTATCACTCTTTACAATAGTTTTTTCAGGCTTTTTTGCTTGTTCCTTCTCTTTTACCTCTTTTGTCTCTTTTTCTACAATGGCACTTTTTGTTTTCGTAACCTTCGGCTCAATAACTTTATATTGTTTTTGTTTGGAAATGTCCTTTACGCTTTTCTTTACAACCACTTTATTGTCTGGTTTTTGAGTTGCCTTTTCCAGATTAATAACAAAACATAATTCGGTTTCGTTATATTCTGCCTTGGCAATATCAAAATTACGATTACCAGTGACCAAAACAGCGACTACATTTCCTTGAAGCCTTTGAAGTGTAATACTCTTTATCAGAGCCCCTTTGCTACCAATTATTTTTAATTCTCCCTTATACTTAACATCTTTTAATGCCAGCAAAACTTCGTTTTTATCAACTTTTATAAATTTTGACGGGACCTTTTTTGTAACATAAAGCTTTACCAGGCAAGGTGCCTGCTCTATTGTAACTTTATTCAGAAAGACTGTTTCTTCTCCTGACACAAAACTTGTAAAAGAAACAATAAAAACCATTAAAAGTAACAACTGCACCAAAAAATTTTTAAGCTTGCAATTTAATTCGCCCATATTGTCCGCAACTTTTTAAATAGTTTATGTAATTTGTATGATATTTTGTAATTACTACCATAGCAATTAATATGCCATAACAAATAGAATAAAGATAGAATAAAGTTTAAATATTATCCATAATAAAGAGTACAAGGTTTTTTACGAATAATTCACAAAAAAAATATGACTCAATTTTATGTTAGTTATCATGTCAGCGTCAAGAAATTTGTCAAAAAATTGACTGCAAAGATTTAAAAGAATGGTGTAGATTCGCCCTGTTCAATATGCATTTTTTTAATTTTTTCAACTAAAGTTGTTCTGTTCATTTGCAAAAGCTTTGCTGCTTTCGCTTTAACCCAGTTTGTCTGATCAAGAGCATGGCATATCAAACTTTTTTGAAACTGATCTACTGCTTTATTAAAACCAATGTTGTTTTCAAAAATAGATGAAACAGTTGGTGCTGCCACATAATCAGAAGACGTTTTGAAATAATCAGGTAAAGACACGGGTTCAATAACATCCTCATCAACAAGGACTGCAATTCGCTCCATTAAGTTCTCAAGTTCTCTGATATTACCAGGCCAACTATATTCCTTCATGATTTTCATTGCTTTATCAGAAATAGTTTTGACTTTATAATGATTGTTCCTTTTAATAAATTTTTTCTGAAAATGCTCTGCCAGGTCTGGAATATCTATTGCTCTCTCACGCAAGGACGGAATTTCAAAAGGAATCACATTTAATCTGTAAAATAAATCCTGCCTGAACCTTTTTTTATCAATAGCAAGAGCAAGATCTATATTTGTTGCAGAAATAATTCTGATATCCACATCAATAGGACTTTCTCCACCCACTCGCTCAACCTTACGCTCTTGAATAGCTCTAAGGAGTTTCACCTGTAGTTTAGGGCTCATATCACCGATTTCATCTAAAAACATTGTCCCTTTATCTGCAATTTCAAATTTGCCCCTTCTTGAACGATGTGCGCCCGTAAAAGCGCCTTTCTCATGACCGAAAAGCTCACTTTCAAGCAATTCACCCGGTATTGCACCACAATTAATAACAACCATTGGCCCATCTTTTCTATCACTGTTGTCATGTATTGCCCTTGCAACAAGTTCTTTTCCTGTACCACTTTCTCCAGTGATTAATACAGAAGCATCTGAAAGGGATACCTTTTTTATTTTTTCAAGGACAGAGAGTATTGAGGGGCTTGATCCTGCAATATCATGAAACAATTCGCCCTCTCCGATACCTTCCATTAAACTCTCCTCTTTAAATACTCTTTCCCTTACAAATACTTGAGTTGTGCTCATTTTAGTATTTTCTCTAATTTTTCCGAAATTGCTTCTGCAGTAAATGGTTTCACAACATAGTTTGATACACCAGCCTGTACAGCTTCAATGACATTTTGTTTCTGAGCTTCAGCAGTAACCATTAAGAAAGGAACTTTTGCATATTTCTCACTTGCCCTGACTTTTTTTAAAAGTTCTAAACCAGTCATTTTAGGCATATTCCAATCTGCCAAAACCAGATCAATATCCTGATCTTCAAGAATATCCCAAGCAGTTGTACCATCATCAGCTTCCACAAGATTCTTAAATCCAAGCTGTTTTAAAATATTTTTAAGAATCCGGCGCATAGTTGCGAAATCGTCAACAACCAGTACCTTGATGGATGTATCCATTAGTAAATCCCTCCCTCGCTTATAAAAATCATTACAAGTCTCATTTTTCAAAACAAACTTCAATAGTGAAATCACCACTACTTGTATAAAATGGAATCGCAATCCTAGGACCATCAGTGTAATGAGTAATGCTATGTTTAGGACCAGAAACAACAGATGGAATTGCAGCCTTAAAAGATCGTCCGATCTCTTCCAATTCTCTTCTTGCCTGCCCTGATATCATATTTGTCAACTCTCCAACAGCATCAATAATTTCGCTATTTATTTCATCCATCTTTTCACCAAACATGTTTGAAACAACAGCTAAAATACATTCCGATTGGAATGTTACAGCAACAGTACCGTTTGCGACTCCTGTAAGCCCCATAAGCCCGGTAATATCACCAATGGCTACCAAATCGGTTTTTAAATACGGCTTACCAGCAGTAACTTCAATAAACGCCATTGTTTCAAGAACATTAATTGTTGCATTAATAAATGGATTAACTAAAGTTACGTCCATGTTAACATCCTTTTAATATATTAGATTAATTATTGTCACTATTATATTTCATAATATTCTTAAGATGTGTAAAAGAATCAATATCTATTGAATCAAAAATGATTCCTACCCCATCACTCTCAGTTCTTGCGACAACACCCTTTATACGTAATTCCACACCATCCGTTGCTCCTGAAAGAAAAATTTTAACTGAGCATGGGCTACCTACCGGGGCTTTCTTCTCTGTAATAATAAATACTCCCTTGAGGCTAAGATCTTTTACGCCACCTTTAATATCAATTTTTTTATCTCCCACGTCTATTATTACACTGACAGAAGTGAAAAATTCAATTCTTTCATATTCCCGTCTTTCAATATCACTTTTAGTGCCATCTTGTTTAACCATTATAAAGTTCTCCACATGTTCGATCAAAACAGCATAATGACTGTAAATGATAGATTATCACATTTTATTGTTTGTCTCAAGAAATTATAAATCATTTAACATCTTTTTGTCTACGATTTTTAAAAAATTCTCCACAACTTCAGGATCAAACTGCGTGCCGGCATTTTTTGTAATGATTGTTATCATCTTATCATATTCCATTCGGTTTCTGTATGCACGATCTGAGCTCATGGCATCAGCAACATCCGCAACAGCAAGTATCCTTGCAAGTTTTGGAATTTCATTATTCTTTAAACCATCAGGATATCCGTCCCCATCAAAACGTTCATGGTGGTGCCTAATAATTATTTGTTCTTTATCCCACAATCCAAGCTTCCCCACAATATCAGCTCCAATCACAGGGTGTTCTTTAATCTTCTCGTACTCTTGCTCATTTAATTTTCCGGGTTTTAAAAGGATAGCATCCCTGATTCCAATTTTGCCAACATCATGAAGATATCCTGCAAAATTAAGAATATTTAATTCTTCATCAGAGCATCCCATTTGTTCCCCAATTTTACATGAAAGCTTGGCAACTCTTGTTGAATGCTCTCTTGTGTAGCGGTCACGAGCCTCAACAGCAGCAACAAATGCATAAAGCGTTGAAAAAAGATTGTCATAAATATTTTCATAAAGTGCGATATTTTCAATTGCGGAAGCAGCTTTTCGTGTAATAAAAGTCATGTAATATATATCTTTTTCATCAAAACTTTTCTTCCCGTTTCTAATCACCGCACTTGCAGATCCAAACACTTTTCCTCGAATTTTTAATGGCACAACCATCAATGAAAGCACTCCTTCAGGAAGATCTTTTCTTGCTCTTCCCTGGGAAACAAGGCAAGGCTCTGCATCTGTTTGGATAACACCCTTAATAAAAGGTTTTATATCCTCAAAAATTCTATTGTCGTCGATATTATCAGATGAAGCTACAGAAACAAGAGAAGCATCCTGTTCAGCCCATATATGAAAGATCACATTATCAGCTTTTAGTATTTCCACCCCAAGCTCAACTACCTTGCTGAATATATCGTCACTTGAATCTGTGCTGGAAAAATCCTCCATTATTCTGTTAAGAATGTTAACATCATCAATTCTCGTAACCAACTCAGCATTAAGCTTTTTTAATTTTTCCTGTCTTGCTACTTCTTCTTTTAAAATTAGATTTTCTACAAAAAGACTCCTCTGTTTTACAACTCTTCTTAATGTAAGCTCCATCTGTTCCAAATTGATAGGCTTAATTAGAAAATCTACAACACCGTTTTTTAATGTGTCAATTGTATTTTCAATTGAAGGATAGCCTGTCATTATAACTACAGGAAAACTGTAATCTCTTTTTTGTAATTCTTGTGCTAGCTCTAACCCATCCATCTCAGGCATGTTAATATCAGTAAAACAACAATCTATTCTTTCTCTGTTAATAATATCAAGTGCCTCTTTCCCATTTGCTGCCGTAAAAACTTCATGCCCTTTACGCTGAAAAAATCCTTCTGTAACATCAAGAATGCTTTCTTCGTCATCGACTACAAGGACTTTGTATTTTTCCTGAATAATATTCATATACACATTATTATATAAGGTAATTAAATTTTTCGCTGAATCTAATAAGATAATATATTAATAATGTCACTATTTCAATAAAAATCTCTTTTATTTTTTCAGTATATCAAATAGTCCCCCAAGAGCCTTATAGAAGATATTTCTTAAAAGTCTTAATATTTTAATATATTATTCTTGACAATAGCAATAAACAAGAATATAGTTCATTAATGATTACTTATTAGGGAATATAGAAAAAATGGATGGCACAGACCGCACAATTCTTCAAATCTTGCAGAAAAAAGCTCGCATCCCCAATGTTGATGTGGCAAGAAAGATTAAAATGGCACCATCTGCCGTTCTGGGGCGAATTAAAAAACTTGAAGACCGTGGGATTATTGACGGCTATGAAGTCCGCCTCAACCCAGATCATTTTAATCAGTCAATGGTTGCTTTTATTCAAATCAAGCTTAAAAATGCAACCATTATTCAAAATACCTGCAAAGCCCTTACAGACATTAAACAGGTGCAGGAAGTACATCACCTTGCCGGTGAAGACTGTATTATGATAAAATTGAGAACTTCTGAGCCAAAAGAACTTGAAAAACTATTAAGGCAAAAAATAAACATTATAGAAAATATTTTAAGCACAAAAACATTTATTGCCCTTTCAACATACAAAGAGAGCGCACAGATTGTAATACCAGAACAAACAGGAGAAAACTAACCATGCCCATGTCAAAAGATTTCAGGAAAAGGCTATCACACGTTGTAAGCAAAGCAGTTGAGCATTTTGGAACACCTTTTCATATATATGATGAAAAAGGAATCAGAAAAACAGGCAAAGCTTTAAAACATGCCTTTTCAAAAATTGACGGCTTTAAAGAATTTTTTGCAGTTAAAGCTCTTCCCAACCCGAGAATAATGTCAATCATGAAGGAAATGGGATTTGGATTTGACTGTAGTTCATCACCTGAAGTGCTTCTTTCCCGAAGTATTAAAAGTTTTGGTGAAAATATAATGTTTACATCAAACAATACAAGTATTAATGAATTTTCAACTGCCTTGGATGATAATGGCTGTATTCTTAATCTTGATGACATTTCTCTTATATCAAAAATACCTAAAATGCCGGAGCTTATTTGTTTCAGGTATAATCCCGGACCAAGGCGAAAAGGAAATAAAATAATCGGCAACCCTGTTGAGTCAAAGTATGGCATTAGTCACGAACAGGTATTGCCTGCCTATAAAGAAGCTTTGGAAAAGGGGGCAAAACGGTTTGGCATGCATACAATGCTTGCTTCCAACGAACTTAACCATGAATATATGATTGAAACAACTAAAATGATTCTCGATATGGTTGATCTGGTTTCAACTGAACTTAATATCAAATTTGAATTTATCAATATTGGCGGTGGGCTTGGTATACCCTACCAACCTGAACAACCAAGCCTGAACATAGATCTCATGGCAAAGGGAATTGAAGAACTTTTAAATAACTTTAAAACTTCCAAAGGCTTTGTGCCAAAACTTTTCATGGAAAGTGGAAGATACATGACAGGTCCTCATGGAGCCCTTGTAACAAGCGTTATTAATCATAAAAATATCTACAGGAAATATGTAGGGGTTGATGCTTCAATGTCTGCACTCATGCGACCGGGCATGTATGAAACATATCACCATATTCATATACACGGAAAAGACAAATCTCTTCCAAGAGAAAAAGTTGATGTTACAGGTTCGTTATGTGAAAACATTGACAAATTTGCCATACAAAGAGACTTGCCAGAAACAAAGGTCAATGATTTGTTGATTATCCATGACACAGGAGCTCACGGACATGCCATGGGATTTAATTATAATGGCAGCCTGAGACCCAAAGAACTTCTGTTAAGAGAAGATAACAGCATTGAACTGATAAGAAGAGAAGAGTCAATTGATGATTATTTTGCAACGCTTGGGTTTGAACCAGATAAATTAATGGTATAAATTGTTTAAAGGGGGGTGGTCGGTTAGCTCCACCTCGCCTATTTTATGCTTATATTCCAGTCATACCCATGTGTGACATCAGTCTCTGTGACGGGCTTTGTTATCACAGCTTGCTCCAGAAGCCTTCGGAATACTAAACCTCGGCTT
>JAGLHT010000029.1 GCA_023143455.1 Desulfobacterales bacterium | reverse complement strand
GTTATAAATTAATTTAGATAATTATGAAAATGGAGAATTAAAGCGAATGGTAATTAAACTCACAGAACAGGAAGGTAAAACTTTATTGGATATAGCAAGAACAAGTATTTCCCGTAAACTTAACACTGTAGTCAAAGATGAGAAAAATAAAAAAGCTTATGAGAAATCAAAAAATACAATTTTTTACGAAAAAAGAGGTATCTTTGTTACGCTTCACAAAAATGGTAGTCTTAGAGGGTGCATTGGTACCTTAGAGCCTGTTGAAACAATTATTGAAGGAGTAAAAAATAACGCTATTAATGCAGCTTTCAAAGATACAAGGTTTTCTCCAGTTAAAAAGGACGAATTAAGTCAGATAGATATTGAGATTAGCATCCTTACCAAACCAGAAAAACTTGAATATACTGACCATAATGACCTATTATCAAAACTTAAACCCTATATACATGGTATAATCATAAAAAAAAATAATCATAAAGCAACATTTTTACCACAAGTGTGGAGCCAGCTATCAGATGCAAAAGAATTTCTTTCTCATCTTTGTCAAAAAGCCGGATTAGTTTCAAATGAATGGAAAAATGGAAATCTTGAAATCATGACCTATCAAGTCCAAGACTTTAATGAAAAATAAAACAATTGGTTTTCAAGAAAATATCTGATATATATTAAAGCTATGCAAATCGCTGCAACACATACTGGGTCTGATTTTGATGCATTAGCTTCCCTAGTAGCAGCTTCGGTGCTTTACCCTGAAGCTAAGCTTATTTTACCAAATTCCATCAATCCTAATTTAAAAACTTTTCTTTCAATACATAAGGACCTTTTTAATTTCTACTCTTCAAGGGATATTGATATAAATAAAGTAAAATCTCTAATTGTTGTGGATACAAGTTCTTGGAAACGCCTTGATGGACTACAATCATTAAGGCAGAAAAAAGATCTTGAAATTATTCTTTTTGATCACCATGTCAAAGATGATATTGAAGCTGACCATGTAGTTCGAAAAGAAACAGGTGCTGCTGTTACTTTATTGGTTCAAGAGATCCAGAAACAAAAAAAAATTATTACTCCAATTCAGGCAACTCTTTTTTTAATGGGAATTTATGAAGACACGGGAAATTTAACTTTTACTTCAACAACCGCTGATGATGCCCATATGGCAGCATATCTTCTTGATAGAAAAGCGGACCTTTCCATTTTAAATACATTTTTACAATATGCTTATGGTAAAAAACAGAAAGATATTCTATCAAAAATGCTTAATAAAACTTCCCGATTAAGTTTTGGTAATCATACTATAAGTATTTCTGTTGTTGAAATTAAAGGTCGTATACAAAACTTGGCAGTTGTTGTTCAAATGTACAGAGAGATTGTTAACGTCGATGCTGCTTTTGGAATTTTTCATGACACTGAAACAGATAAATGTATGATTATTGGCAGAAATGTATCAGATGAAATCAATATGGGACTTATTATGAGAAGTCTTGGAGGAGGAGGTCATTCTGGCGCTGGATCTGCTCAGCTTAAAAAAGTTAACCCTCATACCATTGAAACAATGATTTTAGAATTAATAAAAGGGAATCAACATTCTTCAGTTAGTCTTTCAGATATCATGTCTTATCCGGTTATTAGTGTTAATGAGAATACACCAACAAAAGAAGTTGCAATGCTTTTGCGCGAAGTTGGATGTACTGGTTTCCCCATTACTGACAATAATGAAAAGCTTGTCGGAATTATATCAAGGCGAGATTTTAAAAAAATCAGAAAAGAATCCCAAATGCAATCACCAGTTAAAGCTTTTATGACTCGAAACCCTGTTAGCATCTCCTACGATAAAAGTGCAATGGAAGCTGCAAAATTAATGATCAAGCACGATATCGGTAGAATCCCAATAATGAAAAAAAATAAAGTTATTGGAATAATAACAAGATCAGATACAATGCTTTATTTTTATGATCTTTTACCTGATTAATATTTGATGAGTTTTTTTGCTTTTACTGCAAGCTTTTCCCTAAATATTTTTGAATTATGTCTGATATCAACAGGGAATGCTTTTTCAATAAAGAAATGCTTTATTTTTTTTGTATGCGAAAATGATTCTGCAAGCCGAGTTAGATCATTAAAAAACTCATCCTTAACAGCAATGTCTGAAAAAGGTTCAACAAATATTACAGGAATTTGATTCCCTTTTTCCCCAACACCGACAAGCGCGCTTCTATAAACCTTTTCATGGTTATTAAAGATAGCTTCGCAGGGAATAGTAAACATGGTTTCGCCGTTAGCTTCAACTCTGTGATTTTTCCTTCCGCAAAACCATATTCTCCCATCTTTATCTTTCCAGGCTACATCACCCATTCTGTGCCAAATTTCTCCTGAAGAATCAGGAATTTTTGCGAAAAGATCAGCCTTACGATTTTCAAAATAATGTTCTGTAACAAGAGGTCCTTTTACAATAATTTCTCCGACTTCTTGTTCTTTTAGTATATGTATATCTCTAAGCTGTGAAATTGGGTCATCTGTAATCTTAATTATTTGAACAATAGTGTCAAGGATAGGTCGTCCTACACATAATCCATATCCTTTTTCACTTAATTCTTTTGTTACAGTTAGTATCTCATCACTTTCTATGGAAATGATTGACACAGCCTCTGTTGCTCCATAGGGAGTATGAATATGTGCATTGTCATTAAGCATGGTAGAAAATTGTTTGATATTCTCAGGAGATACCGGAGCACCTGCAGAAATAACTCTTCTTAAGGTTGGGAGTTTGATATTGTTTTCTTTTCCATACTTTCCTAATCTATGTAACAAAGCAGGGGATGCAAACATATTTGTAACACCGTGATTTTCTATTGCTTCTATTAATTTTTCAGGGTTTGCTTCAGCAGGTTTTGTAGGATCCATATCCGGGATAACAGCAGTCATTGAAAGTGCTGGGTCATAAAGTGCAAAAAGAGGGAAGGTTGGAAGATCAATTTCATCACCTTCTACTTTAAAATGATCTTTTAACTGTTTTATCAAAGCATTAAAATTACCATGGGTATAAATAACGCCCTTTGCAGGACCAGTACTTCCTGTTGTGAAAACAATAGCAGCGGTTTCGTTTTTTGTTGTTTTAGCTACTCGATATTTTTCATCTCTTTTTTTCCAGATACTTTTAAGGGTGTGTCCACCCCAGAACCATCTTTTTCCAATAGTAACCCACGTTTTAATAGATTTAAAATATCTGGGGCTTAGCTTTCTCAATACATGAGCTTTTTCAATCCCAATAAAGGCTTCGGGTTTACTTTGCTCTAAACATGAAAGCATTCTTTTAATACCCATACCAGGATCAACAACCACAGGGACTGCTCCTATTTTGACCATAGCAAAAATAATATAAAAGAACTCTATAGATGGAGTTACCATTAAAATAGTTCTTGTTCCTCTCATAATCCCTGCATTTTCAAGTCCAAATGCAATTTCGTCAGAACCTTTTTCAAGCTGTTTAAATGTTATTTGACTATAAGTAACTCTACCATTTTTGTCTCTACCTGCTGGATAAACTACAGCTCTTTTGTGAGGGAATTTTTCTGATGACTCTTTAAGACCTTGGGAGATATTTACAAAATTGCTCATAATATTATTTTTTTTATCTTATGAAGTATATTATTAATTAATCCTTGAGGTTCTTTTTCTTTAGTCGTTTCAATTATTTTTATATATGGATCTAAAGTCTCAAGAGCTTCATTTGCCTGCAATAAAAGTTCTTTATCTTTTTCTTCAACTTTTTTTATACCTTCTTCTTTATTAACATTATATAATACATAAAGCTCTCTAATTTCTTTTTCGATTTTAATAAATTTCTTTTCAACTTTTTCTTTAGCTTTAACCCAGTCATTTCTTTCTTTTTCTGCAATTTTGTTTTGATCAGGATAATTTTCGCCAATTTTATTAATTCGATCAATTTCTATATTTAGTAAATGAATACGCAAATCATAGGTTATAAATGAAAAATACAAATCATTAACATGATCAAAAGAAAATTTAAGCATCTCATCTGGCAAATCAACACTTTTAAGCGTTATTGACTTATAGACAATAGGATCATTGGAAGAAGAAAAATATATTTTATAAACAACAAATCCTGAACCCATTATTAAAATAAAAATAACAGAGAAAATTATAAGTTTTTTTATTGAAAAAAAACTCTTTTTTTTTGGTAAATCTGATTTATCCTCAGGTTTATCATTCGATTTATTTTTGGGCTCTTTTTTATTCTTTTTTTCTATCTTAGCTGCTATCTTAGCTTTTTTCTTTAATGCCTTTTTTTCATCTTTTTCTTGTTTTTTCTCTTCCTTGCTCATTTTTGTTTTCTCAGCCATACTTAATTATTACCTTAGCATTAAAAAAATGTCAAAAAATGATATTAATTATTTAAAAATTTTTCAATTAATAACATTGTTTCAACTGGTTTATCTTCAAAAATATAATGTCCGGAATTTTTAAAAATATGATATTCGGCTTCAGGGATTCTTTTTTTCCACTCATTTAAAAAATTTTTATCAAAAACAAAATCTTTTAATCCCCATAAAAATAAAATTGGGAAATTTTTAATTTTATGTAAATTGTCGTCAACATTTTTAACAATGTAATAAGATTTGTCTGCATCGGTTAGAGGAATATCCTGTACAAATTTTAATGTTGCAATTCTGTTTTTCCAAGAATTGTAGGGTGCGGTTAAACCCTTTTTAACTTCTTTTGAAAGAGAAGTCTTTGCTGCAATATAAAGAGCTGCAAAAGAGAATAAATTAAATCCTAAAACAGCTGGTATTGCAAAGGATGTAAAATATTTAATTAATGCTAATCTTAAAGGGAACTTTTTATTTTTCGGAAGAAAAAATCCAGAAGTATTTGTAATAACAATTTTTTCAATTTTTGAAAGGTTGTTCAGTGCCCAGGCCAAACCGATCATGCCACCCCAATCATGGACAATAAGAATGATTTTTTCTTTAAGATTCAGATGATCCATGAATTTACTAAGATCTGAAACTCTATTACTAAGGGTATAATTATAATCTTTAGCATTTGGTTTATCTGAAAAACCACAACCGATGTGGTCAGGTACAATTGTTCGATAGTTGGGTGATAATTTGTCAACTGCATTTCTGAAATAGAATGACCACGTGGGGTTCCCATGTATCATTACAACAGGTTTGCCTTTACCTTTATCAATATAGTGCATGTCAAAACCATTACATTTAAAATAATTTGGTTTATAGGGGTAAATGTCTTCAAAGCCATTTGTTGAAAGAATTTTATTATTAATTATTTTTTCTACCATTCTATACCCATTACCAAACAATTTAATCCACTTCCGACTCCAATAAAACACACAAAATCACCAGAATTTAAAAAGTCTCTATCATTTGCAATTGCAGCGGTTATAGGCAACGAGACTGTTCCGATGTTGCCTAAAAACGGGTAGGTTCGAAAATCTTTTTTCATGTCAATGCCTAAAGCTTTATAAAATGACTGATGATGTATTGCACCAACTTGATGACCAATGAATTTATCTATATTATCAGATGACAAATGAAATTCATGTAAAAATTTCCTATAAGTTTCTACTACAAGTTTAATTCCATGTTCAAGGACTTCTTCAGCTTTTGTTCTCATAACAATTTTCGAATTAACAGGCATTCCTTTTTCTAAGAATCCCCAACTGCACAAGTTATGATGCTGAATAGAATTTTTAATTGTTGTTCCTGTTATTTTGTGTAATGCATTATTTTTAGAAAAAGAACCATCTGTTAAAAGTACTGCAACAGCTCCTGATCCGCCAGTCATTGTTGCAACAGCTTTTTTGAAAAACTCCAGGGTTTTATGTTCATTTATTTCATCAATTGTCGAATCAACTATTTGCCTTGAAGTTTCACAAGAAACGACTATCCCTGCCTTTATATTACCGAGTTCAATCTCATTTGCAACCTGAATCATTCCAGTTATTACACCAAGGCAGGCGTTTGAAACATCATAAACATGTGCATTTCTACTGATATTTAGGCCATCTGCAATGGAACATGAAGTGGCAGGTTCAAATCCTTTTCTGCAAACACCGCAAAAAACTAAAGAATCAATTTGATCTGGTGAGATTCCTGATTCGTCAATGGCTTTTTTAGAAGCTTTAATTGCTTCATCAGAAATAGAATGGTCAATATCCCAAAATCTTCTTTCTTTTATTCCAGTAAGGGCATAGAGTTGGCCAGAATTAATATTTGTTGCATCATAAAAGGGTTTTAACCTTTTTTCTATATCATCAGTAGTTACAACATTAGGTGCTAATTCATAACCAAATGCTTCTATATATACTTTTGAATACTTCATTAAATATTCCTATTTATCTTTTGTCCCACAATTCTTCTATCTCTTTTTGATTAAGGCCTTTTATTTTTATTCCCATATTTTTGTAAAATACAATTTGTAGATCATCAGAATACATGTGAGCATCTGCAATTATGTAGGGTTCAGGGTTATAACCAATATCTTTAATTTCAATAAAATAACCTGCTTTTTTAGTATCAACAGTAACAGGACCTCTGCATTTGAGATCGCTCTCAACGCCTTCAATTATATCATAAAAAACATCATCTCTTTCAGATACCCACCCCATCCTTAATGTGAATATTCTCAAGGCATGTGAACAACACTCATACATAAGGGTTCCAGGCATTACCATGTCGTCGATAAAATGGCAAGTTAAAAACCAGTGATCTTTTTTTATATCAGCCTGGGCAGTTATGGAACCAAGGCCAAACCTGCCACCGGTAGGGTCAATTTCGGTTACACGATCAATTAAGTGCATTCGTTTGCCTGGCAACCTCATTGATTTTCCAAGATATAGGTGCTTAAATTCTTCACCGAAAGCACTTTCAAGGTCTGAATTTCTTAATGCTTCGATCTTATTATCGTTATAAGATTCTTTAAAAAAACGGAGCGGGAATTTAAACTTTTTTTGCATATGTTGTTTTTCAATTTCTTCTTTTTTAAATTTTATTCCGCCTGAATTTTTAACTTCTTCTGAAGTAAAAAACCCGGCACACCCGTCACGCATGGAAATCAATAGTTGATTGTTAATATATCCCTTATAATGAAAAAAGAAGAGATATACACCTCCCTGATTTAAAAAGCGATCAATCTCAATATGATATTCAATTGTTTCTAAAGGTTCTGGTAAAGTTCTATGGAAAGTTACTTTTGCATCAAGCAGTCTATAGCTTCTAATGCCTTTTATTTTATGATCAATACCAAGGTAAGAAGAAAGAAAAAGATCAGCTTGGCCTGCTTCAATTGAGATGGAAACAGGTGTTTTACCACCATCAAGATACCATGCATTTTCTTTTACATCATGCTGGGTGATTATTTTGCCTGGTTCTAAAGAAAGCATTTCACCTTCAATTTTCATTATCCTGTCAACAAGCATTAATGGTTCTGCAGGTAACCTGATTCTTACAGGATAAGTATCAACAATATTAAATTTTTCACCTAATACATTCGAAGCTTTACCAATTGCAAATTCAATACATTGCTCTCTATTAAAAACCGGTTTGGGGGCATTATTTTCCCCAGACGTTAAAGGTGCAATTTGAGTTAAGGCTTTAAACTGTTTTTCCAAGGCAAGCATATTTTGTTTTGTTAAATCAAGAAATTTGGTGTGCGCTTTTGCAGTATCATTAGCACTTTTCACAATCAAATCTGGGTTTAATCGTAAATTAGCCCTATTTTTATTGAGGTCTGGGTCCTGTCTCCAACCTTCTGAATATTCTTCAATTATAATATGTGAACATGCGCCATCATCAGTAATAGAAGCTATACAGGTCTGCCTTTTTTTTTGCTGAGTTGCATTTGCTGAGGCAATTTTATTGTTTAGTAAAAGTGCGGATTTAATAACTGCGATAAAACCTGATAAACTATTGGTATCTCCAATAATTGAATTTGCAGATTCATATTTAGTTGAAAGGCTTGAGATAGAATGCTTTTCAAAATAGTTTTTCAAAGCATCTGTTTCTATTTTGTCTTCTATACTATTTATTTTTGAATTTAACTCATAATGATTGATGTTTTCAAAACTTGTACAAGCATTTCTTAGACATCTTTTTAAAGATAATTGATAAGCTGTTTTAATTTTGTTTGAATTCAAATCTCTTTCACATCTTAATTCTCCTGCCGATGCAGTTCCGGTTCCTTTAATAATTGCATAAACTTTGTCATTATCTTTTTTAGCTTGGGCAAGAGTTTTCAAAACCACAGCGCCAGCACCTTCCGAAGGAATATTATCAGAATTGTTTTTTTTAAAGGGTGTTAAGCTTTTATTGATCAAAAATTGCCTGATATCTGATGCCATATCAACACAGCCGCATAAAAAGACATTTGTTTCGCCGGATATGAGTGATTTTATTCCAATATCAATTGCTTTAAGACCTGAACTTTTTCCGGCTGAAACAGTAAAGCATGGACCTCCAAGTTTGAATTCTCTTGCAATTCTGCTTGCTACAATTCCGCCCAAAGCACCTAATGTTCGTGTGGCAGTTAAAGGAGGAGAAATAGAATCAAAATTAACCATTTTGTTAGATTTAGATTTCCATCTTAAATAAAAGTTTGTTGCTTTATAGTCAAATTCTATACCTATTGCAGCACCAAAATTTTTTCGGGGTTTTTCTTTTTCTGTAGGACGGTCATTAATACCTGCATCAATAAAAGCCATTTTTGCGGTTTTAAGCATGACTAATTGATTTGGTAATATATCATTAATCTGGTTTGGTGGAATGTGAAATTCATGGTCTGAAATTGGCAATTTTTCAATAAAAAAACTATTTTCTTCAATTGACTCACACCATTTTGGGGCAGGACATTCATCTAAATTGAATATGTTTTCCAATTGATATAGGTTACTACTACAGCCTGTAATTGCATCCATCCCAACAATAGCAATGGGAATATGATTAAAAGATTTTTTTGAGGACACAAAAAAATCTTTTTTCTTATTATTAATATATTCTTCTACAAGAAGATGTGCATTAATACCGCCAAATCCAAATCCACTTATTCCGAATTTCCTTGTGGTATCAGAATTTTTTGTTTTCCATTCTTGAACTTCAGTTTGCACCTTAAAGCAGGAATCATTTAGAGGACTATTTTCAGGGGGAGTTAAAAAATTGAGGGATGGGGGTAAAAATTTATTTTCCATGGCTAATAAAGTTTTAATCATTCCAACGGTACCAGCTGCTGTAAGAAGATGTCCGGTCATAGACTTTACAGACCCTATTGCGCAGGTATAATCTTTTTTTATTTCAGAACTTCTGCCAAATAACTTAAAATTATTTTGTAAGCTTATCATTGAATTTAATTCAACATTATCTCCTACAGGAGTAGCAGATCCATGACATTCAATATATTGTACTTGATTAAGAGACCATTTAGCTGACAAATATGCCTGATTTAAAGCTCTTATTTGCCCTTCAGAAGCCGGTGCAACGAGATTCCCCTCAATATCATTTGAAAGACCGAACCCGGTAATAATCCCATGTATTTTATCTTTACAATCAACAGCATCTTTAAGCCTTTTTAATACAATTACTCCTGCTCCCTCTCCAACAACAAGTCCATTTGCTTTTGAATCAAAGGGAGAGCATCTGCCAGATGGTGATAATGCCTGAAGTTGAGAAAAACCAATTTGCGTATAAAGTGAATCAGGTCGTGAAACTCCGCCTGCTAACATCATATCAACATTATTTTGCCAGAGCTCAACACATGCAAGTTTGATTGAATAAAGTGACGATGCACAAGCTGCATCAAGAGTATAACTACCTCCGTATAGTCCAAGACCTCGAGCGAGAATAGCAGCAGGAAATGATAAAACTTGCGAAGAAAGACCTTGAACATAATTGATTTCCCGCTGTTTTTTATCATGTAGGATATCAAATGAAAGTTGAGATGCTTTTTCAGTGGGAAGACTGATGGCAGCAAGTATAACACCACATCTCTTAAGTATTTCAGCATTAGTATAGCAATTTTGTAATGCTTCTCTTCCTGTATGTAGTGCTAATTTATGCGCTTGATCAAGATTAATTAAAAAATCTTGATCAATTAAAAATCCATGGGGATCAAATTTAAAATCAGATATCAATCCGGCTTTGCTACAAAGTGCAGTGTCAGGTAAAGGCCTTTCTGAAACTGCAAGATTTTTGGGAAGAATCCATCTGTCCTGGAGGACTTCAATTATTGCATTTGTTTTGTTTTGTATGTTTTTTAAAAATATGTCCAGGTTTTCAGCGCCCGGAAAAACGCCAGAGATACTCACTATCGCGATTTTATCAAGTTTTTTTTCCATTAACATCTATATAGTTTTATAAAGAATTTCTTACAACACAAATTTGTAAAATTTGTGTAAAATTAGTTTGCTATTGACTTAACTTGCTTCCTGCGTTATCAAAAATAAACTAATAATAATTATTTAAGATGAAAAGTCTATGAAAAATATTATAAGAAAAAAAAATGTTAACCCATTCGGCGTAAGCAGAGTTGACAATCCTTTCCAGGATCATGTTGACTTAAAAACACTTTTTAGTAATCAGTTTACAAGACTTAAATCTATTATTGATGAAATAAGTGATGACAAAAATCATCAATCAAAAGGAGTAATTATAGCTGGAGAACCTGGCGCTGGGAAAACACATCTTATCATGCGTCTTGCAAAAGATCTTATTAACAGCAATAGAATTCTTTTTATAAGACAACCAAACAATCCTGAGGCTATCTTTTACCATATTTATGCCAGAGTTGTTGAATCTCTAATTCAAAAAGTTCCAAATACTCCATATACACAAATCGAATATCTTTTAGCAAAAAGCTTTTCAAAAATATTCATAGATGATGTTTTAAAACAAAAAAAACCACTACCAAAAATGCTCGCGATGAAACAAATGCTTGAAAAAGATCATCTTAATTTATTAAGAAGGCTTGGCAATGCTGATAATGATGAAAAAAGATTAAAGAACTGGCGTGCTATTGAAAAAAGAACTCTTGAATGGTGGGGTTCAACCCATGGATGGGGCTTTGGTGCTACAGTAGTAAGAGCTTTAGTTAAATACTGCTCATACCCTGATTTTTCACGAAGAGAAATTGTCCGCAAATGGTTAATTGGCTTAGAATTATCAAAATATGAAATCAGAAAAACAGATCTTGAAAATAGAGATGAAAAAATCAGCACAGAAGAATTTGCATTAGAAGCAATTGCTGTGCTTGGTAGGCTTTCAATTCAAGACGAGCCATTGATATTAGTTTTTGATCAGCTTGAAGGTTTAAAATATAATGAAGAGCTTTTAATGAAATTTGGAGAGAATATCAAAGAGCTTTTCACTCATATTCCAAATTGCGTTATTATTTTTAACTTTTTCCCTGATAGATGGGAAGAATATTCAAATATTTTTGATGAGTCTATTGTTCAACGAATGTCAAAAGATATAATCGCTCTTAACACTCCTTCTAAAAAGGAAATGATGGATCTTTTAAATTTCAGAGCAAAAACTTACAACATTGATATAAGTAAAATTATATCAAGAGAAGACTTTATAATTATTTTACAAGGCATCAGTATAAGAAATGTTCTGAACAATGCTTCTGATTATTATAAATTTAGGAAAGAGGGGATACCTCTACCTCAAAAAATCAAAAATCCCGCTGGATTCGATAATAAACTAATAGAAGAAATAGATAACCTTAAACAACAAATCTCCTGGATCAGACAATATTTAAATATTGAAGCATTATCTGATAGTGAACAAAAAGAAATGACCGAAATTAATGTAATCCTTAAAGCCTATGAAGAAAATGCTACAAATGATTATGAAAAATATTTAATTGTTAGCGATTCTGATGACACTGGTAAAGTGAATATAATTGTTAAAACTTTAATGGATGACAATTTAATTGATACTTCAAAAACCAGGATGGGAAGAAAAAAACTTCCTGAGCATGTTATGCTTAAAGATATTAATAACAAAAACATTGTTATTGGTTTTTTGCATATTGATGGTAAGTCCTTTTCCTCTAGAATTAAAAATTTTAACAGCGTTGTTTGGGAAAATCCTAATACCATGTTTTATATCTTCCGGGACAAAAGAGCTCCTAAAATCCACTCAAAAAAATCCCTTAACGAAATTAAGTGGCTCAACTCATCAGATAATGGTAACTTAAGAACATTACACAAAGAAGATAGAATTAGATTTGAAGTGATTTATAAAATTATTACAGATATTCAAAATCGTGAGCTTGATATAAATATTGAAAGTGCAATAAAAGTAATCAAACATTTATATAATGATTTTTGGCTGCTAAAATTAATTGATTCCTAAAACCCTAAAAAAAACGATGTCGTTCTTCTTGGATTTCCCTTTGATCACAATCCGTCGTACCAAAGAGGATGTGCCTTAGCACCTTCTTATATTCGTGAACGTCTTTATTCAAAGACAAGTCATCTATGTGCTGAAAATGGAATTGACCTAAAAAAAAATAAGAACTGGTATGATTTGGGTGATATTGAATGTAATAATGCAAACATGGTAGCTGCAAAATGTTTAAAAAAAATTCTTGCGACAATGATATCTTGATTTTATATATTCAGAATAACAAAATAAAACAATAATAAAGCGACCAGATGAGTGTACATAAAGTAACTCCCATTAAAAATAAAGAAAAAATTTTATGAAATTTACTTTCATTAGATTTTTCATTATAACCAAACATCCAACCCAATAAAATTCCAGAAATAAGCCCTCCACCATGCCCCCAATTATTAACGTTAGGAATAAGAATACCAAATACTCCAATCATTATAATCCAAGTTATAGTTTGCTTATAAATTGATTCCCCTAAAATCCCACCTCGTGATTTACCATAATAAAGTGTTGCCCCAATAAGTCCGCAAACTGATGCAGAGGCTCCTATTGTAACTTCAATACCAGCAAGATAAGAAAGATAAAATCCTGCAATGCCTGTAACAATGAAAATCGCATACATTCTATATTTGCCATATACTGATGAAACTATAGACCCGATCTGATGTAATGCAATCATATTAAATAAAATATGAAGCAGGCTGCCATGCAAAAAATTAGCAGTAATTAAAGACCACCATCCATGGTAATTATTTATTGGAACTGTGCCTGATGCTCCCAAAAATATAAGGCTTTTGATAGATGGAGTTAAGGCAGTAAATGGGTTTAAAGTAAAAATAGTGTTTCTACCACTTACTATCATGCTAATTACAAAGAAAAATACATTAGTATATATAATTGTCTTTAAAATTATTGAACCGGATATTTTTTTTTTAATCATTGTGTTTATCATAATTTTCTTTTATTTAAGAGTTATAAGTTATATGGACTGCGATAGTTTGTTAAAATCGAGAATTATTATAACATTAAATGCGGGGAATAGAAAATGTCTTCAATCTTATCAGGCAAAGATAGATTTATTCTAAACCAATTCATTCAAGTCTTTAAAAAAGAAGAAATACCTATTGAAGTTATAGACACGATGGGTAAAAAGTACGGGACTGGGCATGAAAAAATTAAATTTAAGCTACAAATAAAAGACAACCGGTTTTTTAAAAGCTTGATTTCGCCTGATGCTTTTTCTCTGGGTGAAGCATTTATTAAAGGTTATTTTGATATATATGGAAATTTAATTGAGTTATATGATGTAGCCTGCAGTAAGCTTTTAACTACTGACAGAAGAATTCCTTTTTTAAAATTTTTTAAAGATATGCTTAGCTCTGACCAAAATAAAGAAAAAGAAAATATTGAATATCACTATGATGTTCCAAGTAATTTTTACGAATTATTTTTAGGAGAAACTTTAGGATATACATGCGGATATTATAATAATGATGAGACTTCTATGGATGAAGCTCAGTATAATAAAATGGATATTATCTGTAAAAAATTAAGGCTTAAAAAGAATGAAAGCCTTTTAGATATAGGATGTGGCTGGGGCAACTTTTTAATATATGCTGCTAAAAATTATGGGGTTAAATCGACTGGAATTACCTTAAGTCAAGAACAAAAAAACTATGCTGAAAAATGGATAAAAAGCCAGGGACTTGAAAACAAATGTAAGGTGAAAATTTTCAATTATAGAGATCTTGGAGATCAGCAATATGATAAAATCTCCTGTATTGGCATGTCAGAACACGTTGGAAAAAAAAATATGTTGAACTTTTTTAAAGCAGCCTACCGCTCACTTGTTCCTGATGGACTTTTTCTGCAACATACAATTACAACCAATGAAAAACGTAAAAAAGGGTATGAAAACTCTTTTCTTGACAAATATATGTTTCCTGGAGGAGAACTATTACTTAATCATCATCTGATTGACCATGCATTTGATACAGGCTTTGAGCTTATGTCATCTGAAAATTTCAGGGTTCATTACGTGAAAACCCTGAAAGACTGGATTGATAATATGGAGTTGAAAAAAGACGAGATTTTAGAAACTGTATCTGAGTTTGTTTATCGTATTTATTATATCTTCTTTATTGGATCACTTGTATCTTTTAAGAATCAAGAGATCTCTCTTTTCCAAAACCTTTATTATAAAAAAAGAGAAAACAATAATAAGATTGACTATTTTTCAACACCTTACTTTTCCTAACTATAATATTTATAAAGATCATTAAATGAATTTACTAAAAGGGATACAATATAATTTTAAAGGGTTTTTAATGGGAATCAAAAACCCACAGCTTTTATTTTTAGGAATTTTACGTTTTGTTGTTGTTATATTTTTAGCAATTATTTTATCAGGTGCGATTTTTTATTTTCATAGTCAATTATTGAATTTTATCTGGAAAATGCCTGAAGCAGGCTTCCTTATGTATTTATGGAAAATTGTATCCTGGATATTAACTATCCTGCTTGCATCGTTATCAACGATCATAGCATATTTTATCGCACAATTTTTATTTTGTGTTTTTATTATGGATTATATGTCCAGAAAAGTTGAAAACATAATAACAGGAAAAGAAATATATCCTGACAACACATCCTGGGCTACACTTTTCTTTTACCTGATAAAACAGGAGATCCCCCGGGCCTTAATACCAATGATTTTAACCTTTATTATCATGTTCCTTGGATTTCTTACTCCATTTGGTTCTGTTATTGCGGTTCTTTCTTCAATTGCTGCAACCACTTTTCTTGCCTGGGACAATACTGACCTTGTTCCGGCCAGAAGAATGTATTCTTTTAAAAAGAGATTTAATTATCTTAAAAACAATAAAATGTTTCATATTGGATTTGGACTTTTATTTTTAATACCCTTTTTTAATATTCTTTTCTTATCTTTTGCACCTGTCGGAGCCACACTCTATTATATTGAAAACATAGACTTAAAAAAAAATAAATGAAAGTATCGTGTAAAGAATCATCAAAAAATATTGTCAAAGAAAAAATTAAAACTGTAGATGTTATTTATGATGAAAGAAATTTATTTTGTATTTATTGTAATAATCTTATCACTAATCAGAATTTTCAAATAACAATGAATAATTCTCATAAGCATACATTTCCCAATCCCCATGGAATAGTTTTTGAAATTGCCTGCTTTAAAGAAACAGTTGGATGTTCAGCCCTTAAAGAATCTTCCTATGAATTTTCATGGTTTTCTGGATATAATTGGAGGATCGCTGTTTGTAGCAGTTGTTTAAATCACCTGGGATGGCTTTTTACCTCAAATTCAAACTCCTTTTTTGGGCTTATTATAGAAAAAATATATTATAAGTAGACTTATAAAACTATTGGGTTATAATGAAAACGATCAAGGGACAATAAATTCTAAAAATTCTGACTTTAAATTTTTTATTTTAATTTAAATTGTTGTTAAACTCACTCATGTTAACTATCGGTATTTAATTGATAATTTTAATTGTTTTTAATTCTAATGAAATACCGATTTTTTAATTAAAACTTAATTAGAGGAGGGTGTTATGGGAGAAAGTGTTTACAAGCTAATTGATTTAGTAGGTTCCAGTTCAAATTCTTGGGAAGAAGCGGCAAAAAACGCCGTTGAAAAAGCAGGTAAATCCATAAGAGATATTAGAATTGCTGAAGTCCTAAAGTTTGATATCAAAATTCAGGATGGTCAACCATTACAGTATCGTACAAATATTAGATTATCTTTTAAATTTGAAGATTAACTAAATTAACAAATATTTTTCAATAAAGAGAGTCTAAATAATTTTCAGGCTCTCTTTAATTATCTACATTTTATTTAAGTGCGTTTGACACTATCTCGTAAACATTTTTTGATAGATCGGGTTGTGAAATTATATTTTCAAGTACCTTTTTCATAAGGTTATTTCGATTATCATTATACTTTTTTCTATTATTAAAAGCCGCTGCAATCATAGAGGCAATCTGGGGATTGATTTTATCAAGAATTTTTACTTGATTACCGACAAACTCATACCCCTTACCATCTTGTTGATGAAATTTAACAGGATTAAACATTGCAAAACTACCAATAAGCGATCTTACTTTATTAGGATTTTTAATTGAAAAATCAGGATGGGCAACAAGCTTATTCATATTAGCTAATGAATCCGAACGGGATGAAACAGCTTGAATTGCAAACCATTTATCTAATACCAGAGAATTATTTTTCCATTTTGAATAAAAAATATCTACAGCTTTTTCGTTAAAATGAGATTCTTTGTCTGTAAGGATTGAAAATAGCGCTATCTCGTCGGTCATGTTAGAAGCATTCTTATATTTATTAAAAAGCATTAAAAGAATACCCTCTTGTTCAAGAGCACCAATGTATGAAAAAGCAACATTCCTAAGATCCCGTTTTGCCATTGCCAAAAAAGAAATGTCAGAAGGGTCTGTATCAAAACAATTATTAATTTGAGTTTCTAATAAATCTTTAAACTCGATGGCAAGATTTTGTTTTAAATAATTTCTTGCTGTATGTATTGCATCAACATCTACGATATCAAATTTTTCTGCAATTTCATTCTCACTTGGAAGAGATAATGCTTTTGCAATAAATGCTTTATTTGAATCAGAATTTTCTAAAAGTGATTTAAATGCATATAAAAGATGAGATGAAATTTTGTATTGATCAATATCATCATAATTATTTGTAAGTTTAATTATTTCCTTAAAATATATTTCCTGGGAGGCATCCCATTTATTAAATTCGTCAGAGTCATTAGCCATGATAAATGCAAGCTCATCTTCGGAATAATCTGTTTTTATTTTAACTGGTGCTGAAAACTCTCTAAAAAAAGATGGGATAGTATTTTCTGGTATATTTTCAAAAACAAAAGAATCATTTTGCGTTTTGAAATTGTAAAATGATTTCCCCTCCTGAGTTATATCTTCTCCTTTCCCATCTAATAAGCCTATTTTAATTGGTATATGGAAAGGTTTTTTATTTTTTTGATTTTTATCTGGTAAACAAGTTTGTGTAAAATTCAAAGTTAAGGTTTTTAATTTTTTATCATAGGATCGCTTTATTTTCACCAATGGTGTTCCAGACTGGGTATACCATAACATAAATTGTGAAAAATCTTCATTTGAAATTTGTTCCATACAATCTATAAAATCTTCAATAGTAACAGCCATGCCATCATATTTGTCAAAATAAAGATTCATCCCTTTTTTAAATAAATCTTGACCAAGAATTGTGAGAATCATTCTTATAAGCTCTGCACCTTTTTCATAGACTGTCATTGTATAGAAATTGTTCATTTCCATATATGATGATGGTCTTACAGGATGAGTCATAGGACCTGAATCTTCTGGAAATTGTAGAGTTCTTAATGCTTTAACATTATTTATTCGATTAACACCTCTTGAATGTAAATCTGATGAAAACTCCTGATCTCGAAATACTGTTAATCCTTCTTTTAAAGCAAGTTGAAACCAATTTTTAAGAGTAACTCTGTTTCCTGTCCAATTATGAAAATATTCATGGGCAATTACTCTTTGAATATTAAAAAAATCTGTATCAGTTGCGGTTTTAGAATCTGCGAGTACATATTTTGAATTAAATATATTAAGACCTTTATTTTCCATTGCTCCGGCGTTAAAATCGTTGACTGCAACAATTTGATAAAGATCAAGGTCATATTCTCTGTCAAATCTTTCTTCATCCCACTTCATTGATTGTTTGAGTGAATTCATTGCATGACCACACTTGTCTTTATTCTCTTTTTCAACATATAGATTAAGATCAATAGTTCTTTTAGAGCGGGTTTTGAACTTATCTTTGATCAAAACCAAGTCTCCTGCAACAAGAGCAAAAAGATAGCTGGGTTTTCTAAAAGGATCTTCCCACTTTACATAATGCCTTCCTTCTTCAAGATCTCCTGCATCAATTCTATTCCCATTTGATAGCAAGACCGGATATTTATTTTTATCAGCTATAATAATGCAAGAATATTTGGCCATAACATCTGGTCGATCAGGAAATGGTGTTATTTTTCTGAAACCTTCAGCTTCACATTGAGTGCATAATACAGGTCCTGATTTGTATAGCCCTTCTAATGATGTATTTTTAATAGGGTCTAAAATGGTAACAATTTCAAGGTTAAATTTTGATGGGGTTCTTGCAAGCTTGAAACAGTCATTTTCAACTTTGTATTCAACCGGCATTAATACCATATCATCCGCAATTACAGATTCAATATTAAGGTCTTTTGCATGAAATATCAAAGAAGTCTCTATATCTGCCACATTGCTGTTTTTTAATACTTTTAGATTTGAAGTCACCCTTGTAAAGTCATCAAATATATCGAATTTTAGGTCTATCTTGTCAATAGTAAAAGCAGGCTCTCTATAGTCTTTTAAATATTTTTTTTTATGTTTTTCCATGCGGCAAATCATATATTTAAGTTGTGATAAAGTCAATTTTGAATTTAAATTTATTGACAATTAGAAAAATAACTTATAAAGATTACTTTTTACAAACAAATTAATTTAAGGTATTAAATGATGAGCGTATTTACAGACAGATTATATTTTTTTATGTATTATTTTTGTAATACGGATCTGTTTGTGGCTCGATGATAATATTTTAACAAAATTATAAAAAAAGCCACAGCAGATCATGAGACTTTGTGGCTTTAAATATTTTTAAGGCTGCAAAGATTAATAACTTGCAGCCTTTTTTATTTTCAATGGAGAGATGATTATGGATAAGGATAGTAAAAACCTTGACCAACGTTTAAACGAGTTAAGGTCTAATATTGATAAAATCGATTCTAAAATTTTAGATCTTATTAATCACCGACTTGATTTAGGCAAAGAAATTGGACAAATCAAAAAAAAGAATAAAGCTGATGTATTGGACTCATCACGAGAGAAACAAGTTATTGAAAAGATACTTAAAAACAATAAAGGGCCTGCAGAAGAACAGCTTCTTAAATACATTTTCAATGTAATTATGACTGCTACAAAGGATATCCAAAAAAAACAAATTGTATCGTTTCTTGGTCCTGAAGCTGGTTGCCCTCATATTGCATCTTTAAATTTCTTTAAACATTCAGGTAGATTTGTAGAGCAATCAAATATCTATGAAGTTTTTAGAAGCACCAATAGAAATGAAAGCCGTTTTGGTGTAGTGCCTATTGAGAACTCAATACAAGGCTCTGTTAACCATACTCTTGATCTTCTTACAGAATTTGATTTAATTATTTGTGGTGAACATTATGAACCTGTTTCCTTTGATCTTGTTTCACTTACAGGTGAAAAAGAAGACATTAAAACAATCTATTCAAACCCTCTTGCAACTTCTCAATGTAAAACATGGAAAAATAACAATTTTCCTGATGTTGATTTGGTTGAAATTAACAATACTTCAAAAGCTGCAGAGATTGTATTGAAAACAAAAAACTCTGCCATGATTGCAAATAGTCAAGCTGCTCATATTTATAGCCTTCAGCTTGTAGAGAAAGCTATTGAAGATTATCCCGGTAATATCGATAGGTTTTTGATTATTGGCAAAGATGCTCCCTTAAAAACCAATAATGATAAAACATCTATTATATTTTCAACATCACATTTGCCTGGAGCTTTATTTAAAGCATTGGAGCCTATCAATAAATCAGGACTAAATATGTTAAAACTTGAATCAAGACCGACTAAACATGAAAACTGGAGTTATTATTTCTTCATGGATATCAAAGGACACATTAAGGATAAAATAATTGATCAAACAATTGAGAATATGCGTAAAACAACTCTTTCATTAAAAATTCTTGGGTCATATCCTGTTTTTACAAAGGAGAATAATTAAAAAAATGCCTATTGATTTTAAGTATGATTCAAAAACTGATCTTTATTGTATATTTGGGAATCCTGTTACACATTCTAAAAGCCCAATTATGCATAATGCTCTTTTCAATGACAACAAAATCAATGCGGTTTATCTTGCCTTTAATATAAATGATATCAAGACAGGAATTAATGCAATAAGAGAACTTGATATTAAGGGCGTTTCTATCACCATTCCTTTTAAAGAAAAAGTGATTGAATTTCTTGACGATATTGATCCTGAGGCAAAAGAAATCGGAGCAGTAAATACAATTGTAAATAGAAATGGAAAACTTACAGGCTTTAATACAGATTGGTCTGGCGGTGTTAAACCAGTGAAAGAATTAGGTATTATCGGTAAAACAGTAGGCATTATTGGGGCAGGTGGAGCAGCACGGGCTCTCGCATATGGAATAAAAAAAAATGGGGGCAAGCTTACCATTATAAATAGAAGTCAAAAAAATGGAGAACACTTAAGCTCTTTATTTAATTGTAATTTTATTAATTTTAATAAAATAGAAACAAATAGTTTTGATATAATTATTAATACAACCCCATTAGGTATGACTCCGGATATAAAAAATACACCTTTTAAAAAAGAATATTTAAAGAAAAATATGATTGTTATGGATATAGTTTACAATCCTCTTGAAACTCAATTGATCAAAGATGCAAAAAATGCAGGCTGCAAAACAATTGATGGACTGTCAATGTTTATAAATCAGGGAGTCAAACAATTTGAACTTTGGACAGGAATTAAATCAACCAAAAAATTCATGAGTGAATCTTTGAAAAAAACCTTAATAAACGAATTGAATTAAATGAAAAAAATAAAAACCAAAACTATAAAAAACAAAAACGTCAATATCCCTGGGTCTAAAAGCATATCTCACAGAATGATTATTCTGGCATCTCTATCTTCTGGTAAGTCAACATTAACTAATGTTCTAGAAAGTGAGGATATTCTTCTAACTATTTCATGCTTGAAAAATATGGGTGCAAAAATTGAAGAAATAAAGCAAGATAATAATAAAATAATCTATCAGATTGAAGGATTTAATGGTCAGCCTCATCAGTTTAACAAAGAAATATATCTTGGGAACTCCGGTACTTCCATGAGACTTTTAGCAGGCATAGCTGCCCTTGGAAATTCTGAATTTATTTTGACAGGTGACAAAAGAATGTGTGAACGTCCTATGACTCCACTTCTTGATGCACTTAAAATGGCAAAGGTTAGTGCCCAATCAGCTACCAGTGCAGGGACACCACCTGTGAAAATAAATGGACAAAATAAAATAGGGGGTAGGGTTGAAATTGATTGTTCATTAAGCAGTCAATATCTCTCAAGCCTTCTCATGATAGGATGCTATCTTAAACAGGGGCTTGAGATCCAATTAAAAGGAACTCCTGTTTCTACTCCATACATTGACCTTACAATTTCTATAATGGAGATGTTTAATGTAAAAGCTAATAAAAATGAGAGTGGAGAATATATAGTTTTGCCCAATCAAAAATATATAGCCGGAGATTTTACCATTGAACCCGATCTTTCCAATGCTGGCTATTTCTGGTCAGCAGGAGCAATTTCTAAACAAAAAGTAAAGGTTCTAAATGTTTCTAAAAACTCTTTACAAGGAGATTTAGAGCTTGCCTATATTTTAGAAAAAATGGGTTGCAGCCTATTGATGGAAAATGATGGCATCAGTATATGTGGAAATAATCTTAAAGGAATTGAAGTTGATATGTCAGACACGCCTGACGCAGTTCCTGCCCTTGCTGTTACAGCAGCTTATGCTAAAGGGATTACCTTAATAAAAAATATCGGTCATCTTCGAGAAAAAGAATGCGATAGAATTGATGCTGTTGCTAACGAACTTAGAAAAATGAAAATTAAAGTTGATACAGGCAATGACTGGATAAAAATTCATGGGGGAAAACCGGTTGGTGCCAATATCGAAACCTACAATGATCATAGAATTGCCATGGCATTTTCCATTGCTGGATTAATAACTGAGGATATTGTTATTGAAGATGAAAACTGTGTTGCAAAATCCTTCCCATCATTCTGGGATGTGTTTGAAAGTTTATAAAAACTATGAAAATATTTCTTATAGGATATAGATGTACTGGTAAAACCACAATAGGACAAATACTTGCCAATATCCTTAATTTTTCTTTTTTAGATATTGATAAACAAATTGAATCAGAAACAGGTTCTTCTATTGCTTCAATTGTTAAAACTTCGGGCTGGCCCGAATTTAGAAATCTTGAAAAACAAGCTCTTATTAAAACATATGACAAAAATAAAATAATAGTTTCTACCGGAGGCGGCATTGTGCTAGATATTGAAAATCGAACTTTCTTAAAAAATAATGGCTTGTCAATATGGCTTTTTGCTAACAAAGATGTGATTTTAGACAGATTAAAAAAAGATAAAAACACACTTTTATCAAGACCATCTTTATTAAACAAGAAATCTGTTGATGGAAATTTAGAAAGTGAAACATTAGAGAATGAAACTTCTACGCTCATTTCACAAAGAGAACCCATCTATTCTGAGATCACACAAACAAAATTTGATACATCTACTAAAACCCCTGAGGAAATAGCTCAAATGATTAAAAGGAGGATTCTAAATGACAGGTAGTAGTTTTGGTAAAGCCTTTAATATCACAACTTTTGGAGAATCACATGGCAAAGCAATAGGAGTTACAATTCAAGGATGTCCTCCTGGGTTAACTTTAACAGAAGAGATAATACAAAAAGAGCTTGATAAAAGAAAACCAGGACAAGGTATTTTAAGTACAAAACGAAAAGAACCTGACAAAGCAATTATACTATCAGGAATATTTGAAAATCAAACCACTGGTACTCCAATAATGATAATGATAGAAAATAAAGATGCTGATTCAAATGATTATATGAAAAATAGTACTCTTTTCCGACCTGGTCATGGAGATATTACATATTTTGCAAAGTATGGATTAAGAGATTTTAGAGGCGGGGGCAGGGCATCAGCAAGAGAAACAGCAGCAAGAGTTGCAGCAGGTGCTGTTGCGCTATGCATCTTAAAAAAATATAACATAAAGATTGAAACTTATACAATTGAACTTGGTGGTATTAAGGTAAAAGATATCAGTTTAAATTCAAAAAAAACAAATTATTTACAATGCCCTGATTTACATGCATTAAAACTGATGGAAAAAAGAATTGAACAGGTAAAACAAGAAGGTGATTCATTGGGAGGTGTAGTTGAAATTCATGTATTAAATGCTCCTGCTGGTCTTGGAGAACCTGTATTTGATAAACTTGATGCGGATATTGCAAAAGCTCTAATGAGTATTGGTGCTGTTAAAGCAGTTGAAATTGGCGCGGGCTGTGAAGCTGCACAGCTTAAAGGTTCAAAAAATAATGATCAAATCACGAATAAAGGATTTGTTACCAATAATGCAGGAGGAATACTTGCAGGCATTTCAAATGGAGATGATATTATTGCAAGAGTGTCAATAAAACCAATACCCTCTATTAAAAAACCTTTACAAACAATTGATGAACAAGGCAAAGAAGTTGAAATTTCAACTAAAGGCAGACACGACATTTCTGCAATTCCAAGGATTAACCCTGTTTGCAAGGCAATGATGGCAATAACAATTACAGATCATTTATTAAGGCAAAAACTAAACCAATGAAAATTAAGCCAGTAAATAAAAAAGATAAAATCGGTATAATAGGTGGAAATGGGGTAATGGGGAAATGGTTTTGCAATTTTTTTAAGACTTCTGGATTTGTCGTAGAAATTTCTGATATTAATACAAAATTTTCAAATAGTGAAATAGCAAAAAAATGTAGAATAATTATTCTAAGTACTCCTATTAATGAAGCCATAAAGATTTCAGAGCAGATTGGAAAAAAACTTAGACCTGATCAAATTTTAATGGATATATGTTCTCAAAAAGAAGAAATCCTTGATTCCATGCTTAAATATACTGATTCAGAAGTTGTAGGAACTCATCCTATGTTTGGGCCATCTGTTATTTCAATGGAAAATCAAAATATTGTTCTTTGCAAGGGCAGGGGGGATACTGGATTTTTATGGATAAAAGATCTTTTTTTAAAAGCTGGGGCAAACATTACTGTTTTAAATGGTGCTGAACATGATAAGCATATGGCAATAGTTCAAGGTCTCACACATTTTTTATCAATATGTTTTGCAAAAACTCTTCAAAAAATGGAGCTTCATCCAAAGGATATCTTTAATATATCTACTCCTGTTTTTAAAATCAATTCAGATATAATAGGTAGATTATTTGCCCAGGATCCAGCACTTTATGCAACATTGATTGGCTCAAACAAATATACAAACCAATGTCTTAAACTTTTTTCAGAATCTTTTAAAGAGACTGAACAAAAACTTGTTTTAGAATCACATGAGAATGCAACAAACTACATTACAGAAATCGGTGATTTCCTTGGGTCATATAAAGAAGAAGCCATGGACAGAAGTAACAAATTTTTAAATGTTATTTTTGAATAATATCCGATTCAAGTTTGTCAGCTATTTCAATAGCATTTTTGAGCCTATCATTTATTGTAAACAACTGGATTTTTAATGTTTTTAAAGATGCGGGTGTAGAAGATATTTCCTGATCACTTGAAAAAATCTCTGCAAGTTTTATTGATCTATCAGCAAGGCTATTAATTTTTTCGCTAAACGCTTTTATTTCCTTAGCCCAATCTTCTCTATCTTTAGCAGGGATTTCAATATTTCCAGTTCCAGTTCCATTGACAAGATGATCAATCTGATAATCTTCTGGGCTAGCTATGATTTCGTACATAGTATGTCTCCTAAATAGTTTTTAGCCATTAAGAACTAATAGTAGATAAATAAGGCATGCAAGTCAAACAAAATACTTAAAAAAAAATTTGATAAATTCCATTAAAATCAGAGAAGAAGTTCTAAAAGTCTACCTTTAATTCTGATTATATCAAGCACAGAAAGTTCATAGGAAAATTCAGCTTCTACAAGTTTCCTTTGAGCAGTTACAAGCAAAGTAAAAGCGTCCATCATATCAACACTGTCTGCGAGTCCATATTCAAACTGCATTGTAACAGCATTAAAGTTTTCATTTGCGGATTTCAATTCATCCGTTAATGTTTTTATAGTACTTTTTGCTGTTTGAAAATCATACCAAGCTTTCTTTGATTCCAAAATTACTTTGTTTTTTGTATCAATAAGAGCTGCATCAGCCTGTCGTTTTTTTGCAATAGCTTGATTGATCTCGGCTTTTCTAAGCCCGCCATCAAAAATTGTAAATGAAAGTTTTGCCTCAATCGATTTTTCTTTAACATTAGTTTCGTTATTATATAACCTGAATTGAGTATCATAATCATAATCAACTTCACTATCAGTGTACATCCCTATAAATGAAATTTTAGGCCAATAAGAACCGCGTTCATACTTTATGGTTTTATTGGCAACTTCTTGAGTTTTTGCAACACTTTTTATTTCAGATCGATTTTCAATAGCCTCTTTAATTAGATTTTCATATGAGAAATCAGAACTTTTTAAATAAAAAAGTTGATTTTCTATTAAGGAAAATTCTTCATCAATGTCAACTAAATTTTTTAAGGATGCCTTAGCAAGTTTAAAAGCATTTTCGGCTTTAAGAAGATCTGTTTTGGATCTTGAAAGCTCAGCTTCAGCTCTGAAAAGAGCTGTTTTGGTAACAGTCCCAACTTGCAATTTTTCATTTACTGAATTTCTATGTTTTGCAAGGCGCTTTACATTAGCGTTACTTATATCAAGGTTTTTTTTAGCGCTTAAAATCTGATAATAAACTGTAGCTATTTCAAACATATAATTGGATTTAGTACTTTCAAGGTCGAAAGCACTTTTCTCAATTTCATCTTTAGTAACATCAAGTGCGATTAGCTCTTTGCCATTTAACGTAAAAGACTGATCAAGCATAAGACCAAGAACTTCAGTATCAGCAGTTCCATCCATTTTTGTTAGTATTAAAGGGTCATCATATTCTTTAGAACTTCTATTTTTACTACCAAATGCTGATAATTTTGGCATAAGTACTGCTAATGCACGTTTTTTATCTTGCTTGCTAATATAAAGATCATCTTCTGCAATTTTAATTTTCCGAGCATTGTTATCTGCAATTTTACAAAGATCATATAAAGAATAAACTGTCTCTGCATATAAATTTGAACTAAGTAAACTAAACACAGCAACTGCAATAATCAAAAATAGTTTCTTATTCATAATAAAGCCTTTATATATTACTTTTTATTAATTTGTTTTAATCAATATAATTATCTCAAAACATTTTACAAGTAAAATTATTTCTTACTATTAAATAAAGCCTGGTTAAATATTTCAATCGGGTGCTTGACATCAACACCTGAATGTTGTTTGGCAAGGATATCAGATAGTTGGATCATGCATGCTGGGCAAGAAGTCGCGACAATTGAACAATTTGTTTTTTTTATATTTTCTACTTTTAATTTTCCTATCTTAATTGATTCATCATAATGGAAAAAATTAAAAGTTCCGCCCATGCCACAACATGAATCTGCTTTTTCCATTTCAACTAGTTTATTTCCGGACGCTTTTATTAGTTTTCTGGGCTCTGTTTCAATATTTAAAATTTTCTTATGATGACATGGATCGTGATAAGTAACTGATGCTAAGTCATTATTTATACCAATATCGGAAACCTTGAGAATATTAATTAAAAATTGACTGATATCAAGAGATTTAGATGATAAATTGTTTAAGAATTCTTCTTCTTTCCTTCCCTCAGGTTTATAAATACTGGGCCATAAATCTTTGATTGTTGTTAAACATGTTGCACAAGGTGTAACAAGATAATCAAAACCATTTATAGAAAACAAATCAATATTATGACTTACAAGCTTAGTAAAACTTTCTTTATCACCTGAAGCAAGCGCTGGAATACCACAACATCCTTGATTTTTAGGTATATATATTTCAATACCATAATGTTTTAATATTTGAATAGTATCAATTGCGATCTTTGGATAAATTTTATCAAATGCACATCCAGGGAAAAAGGCAACTTTGAATTTGCTTTTATTCAAATTATAATTTTGGGAATACTCGGTTTTATGAAAGGGTATTTTTGCAATTACTTTAATTCTGCGAGATTCAATTGTTGGTGAAAATATTCTATAAGATGATGTCTGTTGTTTATTTGCATTGTTTGCAAAAATTAAAAATTGAAATTTTTCTAAAATTATCATTCCGAGATCAAACCTTTTAGGATTTGAAATAAAAAAGCGGAAAATAATTTTTTTAAATAAAGGTAGCTTAGAAAACTGAGTAAGTATTATCCTTGCTTTAATAAAAATCTGAATCACATTTACATTACTTGGGCAACTTGCAGCACACGATCCACACAAAAGACATTTGTTTATTATTTTATTAACTTGATCAGGCTTAGAAAATAGATTTTTTATCAATCCATCCAATAATGAAAGCTTGCCTCTTGCAACATCACCTTCGTCTTTTGTTATATTATATAAAGGACATACAGCATGGCAAGTTCCGCACCTGACGCATATTAAAAGATCTTGTTCAAGCTCTTTTACAAGTTTTGCAAGTTTTCTCATCTTTTTTTAAATTAATCACGATTCAGAATTTATCTACTATAAAACATTTCAATGAATTTAAAAATGCAATTTTGTGCGTCTTGCATAGTATATTACCTCAAGAAAATGCGCTAAATTGACAAAACTCCTTAATTATGATTATATAAAAATTTATTTAGGATGACATAAATAGAATAGTATCTTCCGTATTACTTGCCTGAACTTGTCTTATAAAATTTATTTTAACCTTATTATTTGAATAACTTTGAACAAAAAAAGGAATAAATTAAAATGGCTAATATTATAACTCAAACTCAATTTGATGACCTTAAGCTTGCTGCAAAAGGAAAAGTAAGAGACATATATGAAATTGATGATACATTATTAATGATAACTTCTGATAGATTATCTGCCTTTGATGTGGTTTTGCCTAATCCAATACCAGAAAAAGGAAGTGTTTTAACTCAAATTTCAGTATTCTGGTTTAATAAATTTAAGGATATTGTAAAAAATCATCTGATTAGCGCTGATGTTGATCAATATCCAGATCAATTGAAAAAATATTCAGATATTCTCAGAAACAGAAGCATGCTTGTTAAAAAGGCAAAACCTCTTCCTGTTGAATGTATTGTCAGGGGTTATATTTCTGGTTCTGGTTGGGAATCTTATAAAAAAGAGGGTCATGTATGCGGTATTAAGCTACCTCCAGGCTTAAAGGAATCTGAGAAACTGCCTGAACCTTTATTTACTCCATCTTCCAAAGCTGAAGTTGGAGATCATGATATAAATATAAGCTTTTCTGATACTATAAATCTTATTGGCAAAGAAAAAGCTGAAAAACTAAGAGATTTAAGTCTTACTATTTATAATAAAGGGGCTGAAATCGCTAATGAAAAAGGTATTATTATAGCTGATACCAAATTTGAATTTGGTATTTTAAATAATGAAATTATTCTTATTGATGAAGTTTTAACACCTGATTCATCAAGATTCTGGGAAAAGGCAACATTTTCTCCAGGAAAATCTCAAAAAAGTTATGATAAGCAAGATGTCCGAGACTGGCTAACAAACTCTGGGTGGGATAAAAAAGCGCCTGGTCCAAAACTTCCAGATGAAATTATTAAAAATACTTCAGAAACTTACAAAAAAATCTTTAAACTTCTTACAGGAAATGCATTAAAGTAATGTTTGAAAAAGAACAATTTATCAGTATAGAAAAAATTGATCTAATGGATAAAACTTATAGAATTTCTACTGACAACAATATCAGCAATCTTTTAGAATCCATACAAACAAATGGGCTAATTAGCCCAGCCATTGTTAAAAAAGAGTATGATAGATTCATTATCATCTCAGGGTATAAAAGGATACTGGCAATTAATGAAATCGGCAGTAACAAAACCCTTGTAAAAATTGTTAAGGAAAAAGAAACCAGAGAAGAAACTGATTTTTTTTGTGCCAAATTATCTATTATAGAAAATGCATTTTATCGAGAGCTTAATCTTATTGAACAGGCAAAAGGTGTGTCTCTTTTAAAAAAATCATTAAGTATCGAAGAAATTTCATTAAATTCTCTATTCTTTTTTAATACGAATCTTAATACAAAATTCCTAGGTAAATTATTGAAAATTAAATCTATGGGGAATTCAATACATAAATTGATTCTATCAAAAAAGCTTTCAATGAATAATGCTATATTAATAAAAGACTATGAACCTCAAATACTTAATGCTTTTATTAATATTTTCCAAAAACTCAGAATGGGACAAAACAAACAATCAGAAATAATTGTTAATTTTCATGAGATTGCATTAAGGGACGATATTCCGTTACTTGAACTTATTAATTCAAGTAACGTTTCTGAAATAATTGATCATGAAAATCCTGATGAAAATTATAAGGCAAATCTTTTAAGATTGTATCTTTCAAAAAAAAGGTATCCTGAACTTACAAAAGCTTATGAAGAACATAAAAAATGCATTAAGGAATTTAAGCTTGAACCAGAAATTAAACTTGACCCGCCAATTAATTTTGAAGGGGAGAAATACTCACTCTCATTTGAGTTCAAAAATATAAAAGAATTTGAAAAACATGTTGAGAAACTCATATTTATCCAAAAAAACAACACATTTAAGAACCTTTTTAAATGAAATTAAAAAAACTATTTGCAGATAAAGAAATTCAATCATCTGAAGAAACCAAACTAATTCAAGAAAAAACAGGCCTTGAATTAGAAATAGTTGAAAATGAAAATCAAATTTTTGATTGGATAAATTCAGCAAAAGATCCGGTACTTAAAGGGAAAACTTGTCTGTATCTTACTCAAAACCGTGGTGCTGTGATAAAAGACTGTCCCGGTACTATCCATTACACATGTTGTGACTACACTATTCTTCATACTGGCACATTTTGCACCATGGACTGCTCTTATTGTATTTTACAGGCATATTTTCACCCACCTTTATTAAGGTATTTTGTAGGAAAAGAAAAAATTTCTGAAAGCCTTGATTCTATCTTTAAACAAAATAAAATTTTTAGAATTGGAACCGGTGAATATACAGACAGTTTAATATGGGAAGAAATAAGTGATCAACCATCATTCCTTGTTAAGCAATTTGCTAACCAGAACAATTCGATTTTGGAATTAAAGACAAAAACGGTAAATATTGATTCCTTGAAGTCTATTGATCACAATGAAAAAACTGTTATTGCATGGTCTTTGAATACTGAGGCAGTAATTGAGTCTGAAGAAAGAGGTACTTCAAGTTTAACTGCACGGTTTAAGGCTGCAAAAAAATGTGAATCATGGGGATATAAATTAGCTTTTCATTTTGACCCAGTTGTTATTTATGATGGATGCATTGAGGAATATAAAAAAGTAATTAAAACAATTTTTGATTATGTCTCACCAAAAAACATACTCTGGATAAGTATTGGAAGCTTCAGGTTTATGCCACATTTAAAACCTTTAATTGAAAAAAGATTCCCTGATTCAAAAATTTGTTATGGAGAATTTATTCTGGGGCTTGATAATAAAATGCGGTATTTTAAGCCACTTAGAATTAAAGTTTATAAGAATATAGTTGCTCAAATAAAAAAGTATGCTCCAGAAGTTACTACATACTTTTGTATGGAAGACAGGAAAGCATGGGAAGAAAGCTTTGGTTTTTTTCCTGAAACGGAAGGTGAATTAGGTAAAATGCTTGACCAAAGCGCTGTTGAGCACTGTAAATTAAAACCTATCTCCTAAATAAAGACAGGGGAGAAGGACATAACTCGTCTATAACTGAAAGATCCTTATCTGAGCAATACCCCTTTGAAATATACCCATTTTCCAATCCTTTTTGGGTAATTATCTGAAGATGTGTATGGTAAAACCAATTACCATTTTCATGGAAATCTCCAATTGATGCAAATTGTTCGCCTGGTTTAAAATTTTGTCCTAAAGAAGGCAAATTGCTTTTGGATAAATGTCCATAAAAACTGTAAAAAATGTCAAAATACTCACTTTCATGCATGAGCAGGACATAAGACCCATAATTTCCTTCCCCCTGCTCATATCCTGCTTCTTTTACTTTTGAATCTAAAGGTGCAAATAAGGGAGTTCCAAGGGGCACAATAATATCAAGCCCAAGATGGAAAAAACGTTTTTCTTCGACCATTTGAGGGCATTCAGACAATACAATCTCGCGATTTTCAAGATAAGATGATACTCCCCAAATAAATTTACCTTTCATTTGATTATCTAAATATTCTTGAAAACCTTTTTGGTCTCGTACATCAATGCTGTCAAAAATCTTACTTTTAATTGACATATCAACAATTAGAGGGTCGCCTGATAAATTCTCAAATATAGGTTTTATGTTGATGTTATCACTATATGTAATATATGGATATTTCATTTGCATTAATCCTTAAATTGGAAAATTAGTGGACTTAGGAACTGTAAATAAATAACTAAGCCATTCGTGGCATAATAGTATAGTTCCAGTTGTCACCGTGAAATTCATGCCTTACGATGTTTATCTTTTTAAATTCACTGTCGGAAATTTTTATCCCACATTTATATTCA
>JAGLHT010000028.1 GCA_023143455.1 Desulfobacterales bacterium | reverse complement strand
ATTTCGTGGCTCATATTTGCCAGAAATTTACTTTTCGATTTAGCGCTTGCTTCCGCAGCATCTTTTGCAATTTTCAATTCTTCCTGGGATTTGGTGTTGATAATGATTTGTGAAACTAGGCTTGAAAATATTTCAAGGGGTCGTACTGTTTCATCTGTAGGTCTTCTCATGGATTTAGGATCATCAACAGATATAAATCCAATAAGATTACCAGAGACATCCTGCATTCTAACAAAAAGCATATCATCCAGGCGCCATGAATCTGAAGGTAAATCTGGTATCTTTTTATTGCTTTTTATTACTAACTTGTCATTATAAACTTTTTTTAGTTCAAAGGATTGAATAAAAACAGAAAATTGCCCAATGCCAGTTCCATTTTTAAAGAAATTATCGAAAAATCCGGGTCGTATAATAACCTGCCTATATTTTTCAATATTTTCTTCCTTAAGGCCGTCATAGGCAAGGATTTCATGGTATGGCGATTCATCTGTCAAATAGGTTATAACTACCCTTTTATAATTTGAGAATTTAACAATTGCCCGACTTATTTTATTAAAAATATCCTTTGGGTTATTTGCAGAAATCATTGATGCTGCAGTTAAACTGAATTGGTCTGTCTGATTTGATATGTTTTTTATTTGTTCTCTGCTTTTTGCAAGAGCTTCTTCAGAGCGTTTTCTGTCAACAGCAAAAGCAATTTGATCCGAAACAGCCAGAAGTATTTCGGCATCTTTCTGGCTATAGAGCTCAGGGTTAGAGTAGCTTTGAACAACAATAACACCAACAGCTTTTTTTTTAATTATAAGAGGCACACCCAACCATTGTGCTGGGTTTGATTCAATTGATTTTCGTCCTGCTTTCTTTTTTCTTTTAATAATATCGGATTTAGAGAGAAAAAGCGGTTTTTTCAGATTGATAACTTCAGCTGCCAAAATACCTGAGGTGCTTACATCCTTTATTGCATGATACACATCATTGGTTTCGTCAACATAATAAGGGTAAGATATAATGTCTTTATTGCTATCATAAATACCTATTGCAAAATTTGTTACATCAATGATATTTGCTAAAACTTCGTGGATTGATTCGAAAAGGTCATCCAGATTGTCTGTGGTATTTACAGCATTGGAAATTCTAAAAAGGGTTTTTGTAAGTTTTTCGCTTTGTTCAAGTTCTTGTTGGGAGTTATGCAGTGTTTCAAAATCAGTCAAATCTCGCAGCATGACCAATACTTCTATCACTTTACCGTCTGGTGACTGTATTGGCATAGCAGTCATATAAATATTAGTTTTATTAATACCTGAGCCCATACGAAAGTTATAATTTACTACGCCACACGTCTCAAAAACCTGTTCTACAGGACCAGGATCAGGAAGTATTTGACCAAAGCTGTTAAGCAGTTCTTTGTATCCGATATTAGTAATATCATCTATCCCCTCTTTTTCCACCCATATTTTTACTATGTTGTTATTCCATTTTATTTTTAATTCATGCCCTATGATTAAAAAACCAACTTCAGTGTGGTTAAAAATTGCTGATAACGTCTGGCTGTCTTTTCCAAGAATGCGAATTTGTTTTCCCCTGATTTGGACAAGGTTATTCATCTCTCTAATTTTTTGTTGCAGAGACTTTAAGTCTTGCGATTTTTTTCCAGCGAATTTCATCTTTTCATCCATTCCTTAGCTTTAGTATGTTAACAACTTCAGAATTATTTTTTTGCGGGATAAAAAATTATTTTTTGTATTTTACTACACTACCATTAATGTAGATTTTTGTATACTTTTTTGATAACTGAAAAATGGTAATTAATACTTGATTTTGTCACCGCTCGGTGATATAAGGGGTTTTATGAGTTGCCAAAATGATTATTGTGGAGAATAAAACTATAAAAATCAGGAATAAACATATTACACACAAACGCTTGATCAGTGCTGTAGGCAGCCTTTTAGCTAAAAAGGGATTCAAAGGTCTGGGTGTTAATGCAATTGCTAGAGAAGCAGGTGTGGATAAGGTATTGATCTATAGGTATTTTGATGGGCTTCCCGGATTGATTTCTGCATATGGAAAAGAAGGAAACTTTTGGCCATCCGCCCTGGAGCTTGCCGGAGGAGATTTGCATCAATTTGTAGAATGTTCATTGTCAGAAAAACTTTCTGCGCTGGGTCACAACTTTATCAAGGCATTAAAAAAAAGACCTGTTACATGTGAAATAATGATCTGGGAAATGAGCGAGAGAAACGAGCTTACTGCAGAGCTGGAAGCCATAAGAGAAGACAGCATGATGGAATTTTTCCAGATGTTTTTATTAACCAAAAATAATGAACAGGATCTGCAGGCAGTGGTGTCATTAATCGGCGCTGCCATTAGTTACCTGGTTTTAAGATCAAGAAATATTGATTTGTATGGTGGGCTTGATTTATCATCCGATCATGGATGGCAACGCTTAGAAAATGCCATAAAGGTAATCATCCATGGGGTGGTAGGGGAAAATGAATAAAAAATAGAAGGATTTTTTTTGTTTAAAATGGTCACCATTTGGTGACAAGAGTAACAATAAGAGGAAAGGGAGATAAATTATGGACAGAAGAGAGTTTATTACAAAAGGAGTGGCAGCAGGAACTTTGGTCTTGGGCACCGGCTCATTTTTATATTCATGCAAAAATAATTTACGGGAAAAGCTTATGCATCTTCCAATCTATCAATCTGATCAATCAGATCGTATTGGGCATTTGAATCAGGAAACATATAATATTTTATATTATGCATCTCTTGCCCCAAGCGGTCATAATAGCCAGCCGTGGTCAGTAAGAATTTTGAATGAGACTGAATGGATTATTGAGTCTGATATAGAACGAAGACTTTTTATTGTTGATTCCAGCAACCGTGAAGTAATGCTTTCTATTGGGGCGTTTATTGAGAATCTTGTGATCGCGGCAAAAGTATTTGGTTTTAATGCCCATATCACTATTCTTGCAAAAAGTTCTTTTGACAAACAAGTTGCAAAAGTTACTCTTGAAAAAGCTACACCGCAAAAATATCCTTTGCAAAGGATTGCCCTGCGCCGTACTTTGAGAAGCAATATGTTGTCAAAAGAACTTAACAAAACAGATATAAAGGCGTTTGAGGACGAGGTGGGTTCAAGGCTTCATTATTTTCCAAAAGGTGGTAAGCATGCTATTTTTATGGAAAAGGAAGCAATTGATAATTTTAAAATCCAGGCAGAAAATGATAAAGCCCAGGAAGAATTATCACAATGGATTAGGTTTAAAAGTGCTGACATTGAAAAATATCGGGATGGCATTACTGCCCAGAGTATGGAGATTAGTGGGATTGCTGGCTGGTATGTAAGTAATTTCATGAATAAAAAAGATGTTATTAGCGATGGCTTCAGACAAAAAGGGATTGAAAAGACTATCGAACAGGCAGGACAGGGTGCAGGCTGGCTTGTGATTACAAGCCCTGGTAATAAAGCTTTAGATTTGATTGATACTGGTCGGCGATTTCAGCGGATGGCACTTATTGCAAGAGAAAGAAATATTGCCATTCATCCCATGACCCAAACCCTTGAAGAAAAACAAGGCCAGGCTAATATCAAGTCAAACCACAGACCAGAAACAATTCCACAGTTTATGCTACGGGTGGGTTATGTTGATAAATATCCAAATCCGGTATCCTTGCGGCGCCCTGTGAAATGGTTTGTTAATGTTTGATATGTTTTTTTAAAGAATAATCTGCATACCAATATAATAAAACAGGGGGATAAAAACAGCAGGTAGCATATTGCCGACTTTTATTTTATTTTCTCCGAGCATGTTTATGCCGATACCAACAATCAAAAGTCCGCCAACAGATGACATCTGTACTATGACCTCGGGAACCAGAAAAGGCTTTATATACACAGCGGTAAGCGTGATTGTCCCCTGGTATAAAAGCACTGAAATTGAAGAAAATAAAACTCCTACTCCCATGGTGGACGAAAAAATTATAGCTGCAATGCCATCAAGGGTTGACTTTGCAAAAAGTGTGTCATGATTGCCTGTAAGTCCGCTTTCTAAGGAGCCAACAATTGCCATCGCTCCAACACAAAATAGTAAAGATGCTGTTACAAATCCAACTGCAAAGCTACCGCTTTTTTTTGAGATTTTTTTTTCAAGCCAGTTACCTGTATTCTCTAATCTGCATTCAATTTTACAGAGTTCGCCAATAAGGCTGCCAAGGGCAAGGGAGATGATTATAAGAATAAAGTCATTACATTTAAAAGCACTTTTAAGGCCAATGAGGATAACTCCAAGGCTTAGAGCCTGCATAATTGTTTTGTTGTATTTATCAGATATGCGGCCTTTAAAAACAAGCCCAACAAGGCTTCCGGCAATAATAGCTGCAATATTTACAAAAGTACCTAACAAGACATACTCCTTCTAATTCATATTGTTCAAAAACTTAATTTTATACATCATCTATGTTTGTTTGGATAGCCTTTTTATTTTTTGGGATTACTATTAAAGAACCAATTTACTCTTATGAGAAAAATATATTGCCATAGTATGATTTTATCTTCCCGCGACTATTATCTGTATCTGTCATTATTGCTATAGCATCAATGAAATGTAAGTCATTACCAAAAGGTTTTTTTAAATCTTCATATACATTTCTTTTTTCAGAGTGCCATGATGATATTTTATTATGCCGATTTCTTAATCAAATTTCAATATTTCTTTCTTTATTAAAGAATTTTAAGATTCTATCAAGGATTGTCTTTTCAGGAAGTCTTATGGTCATTTGTCAATCCTTTTGAGTCAATTGAAATGGTTTTTTTTTGTTTTTTGGTGTGAGTGTGCCGTAATATCATAGGGATCTCTGCATTAAAAAGAGAGTTTGTTATTTTTATTAACAGGAAGAATATTATTAAAGGCAAAAATAGTACCTGAATGAAAAAAATTCCAACATAAAGTGTTGTGAGTTCTACAAGGCTACTAATTATTTTTCCTGCATTGCTGATGACACTCATGAGAGCATTTTTGAAAGCGCTCGCTTTTTCTATAAGTAATGAAGAGCTGTTTTTGATTGTTCCTAAAACACCATCAATTTCAGGCAAAGAAAATGTTTTAAGTTCATCAAGTTCATAAGTAGATAGAGAAAGCTTTTCTTTTGCCTCTGATATTTGAATTTCAAAAAAATGCTTATAAAGAAAATCATTTGCAACAGAAGAAATCGGTAGACAAAGCCGTGCAATCATTACAATGAAAATGATTTTAATAATAGTTTTTTGAAAGGATTCTATTTTTTTATTTTTGAACCATATTAATAAGGATAGAATAAATAGAAGTATTGAAAGTACCGGCGGTGCAACTTTGATACTTATTTCATAGGCAAGTTTTTGAATCCCAAGGGAAACAATTGCAGTTACAAGAACATCTGACAACCGTTCTGTCATATCATCAATCGGATCAAGGACTTGCCCTATAGCTAAGGACACTCCAATACCAGCAGGTGTTAGATCAATTTCTGAATTTTGTATTATAGAAATTGAGGCATTGATGATTCGGCATGTTGCATATGCAAGACCTGCTTTACTTATTGATTCTGTAAAATAAGTATTAGCTTTTTTATCAAGCACAGGGATTTCAAACTCGGCAGAAAAAAATAAGGTTGTCGCTAACATGATGCCAAGTAATGACCAGTATATTTTCCTTATATTTGGTTTTGTCACAAGCTTTCTCCTGTGCACTTTTGTGTGATTTCCTCTGAATATAGAAACAATGCAGGGCTGCCACCAGTGTGCCAGAAAAGAACGATATCATCCAAAGAAAGTTCTTTCTTTTCAATCATATTGATCATTCCTCCAAGCGCACGACCTGTGTAAACAGGATCAACAAGAATCCCTTCTGTTTCAGCCAGGAGTCTTATTGCCCTGCGTTCTAAATCACCTACAATGCCATAACCATCACCTAAATACTCATTTCTTATCATAACATCTTTTAATGTATATTTCACATCTAAATTAAGTTTTTCGCAAGTTGAATTTGCAAGGTTGAGGACATGTTCATCAAGGGGTAGGTCGCCTGCTTCTCCTTTGTCAATTCCAATTCCTATAAGCTTAAATTTATTTTGAGCAAAGATAGAATTTCCAATCATCATGCCAGAATGAGTGCCGCCTGAACTTGTAGGAAAAACAATATGCGAAATTTTAGTATCCAAATCGTCAACTTGTATTTGAAGCTCTTTTATTGCTTCTATAAATCCTGCTGCCGCAGTTTGCCGGCAATGGTTTGATTGTGCTGCTCCGGCAGTGATTAATGTATCACACTCAAGGCTTAGCGCGTCTGCAATTAAAAATTCTAACTTTCGGGTTTTATTACCACCAAAAGCAAGACCTGTAAGGTCGTCTCTTTTTATAAAAATTCGCGGTCCCTTAAGATGGTCAGAAAATCGCTTTAGCTCTGTTAAAGGAGTTGGGAAAAACCCCAATGATTTTTTGGGCAATTGGTTGGATGTTTTGTTCATTATTAAATCCTCTGATTATGTGACTTAATTTATTTTTGTATGAAATTGATTGTCTATATGCTTTTTAATTGTTCTTCTGTCTAAGCCAGTTTCCTTTGCAACTTTCTCATATGTCCCTAAATGTTCATAAAGCATGGTGCAATAACCTGAAATTAGTGAAGGAATATCAATGTTTTTATTTTGTATGCCTGCTACAAGTTGCTCTGTAATATTAGCAGGTGGATTCCAATTCAATGCTTCGCCTTTATAGCTGCGCCTTAAAACCACACTTCTCACACATTGTTCAAGTTCCCTTACATTGCCAGGCCACTTATAATCTTTCCCTAGATGTTTATTGATAACTCTTTTAACTCTATCGATAAGGTGCTGAGATTTATAGCCTGTCATACGTTTCACAGTGAATTCAAGTAGCGTGTCAAGCTCTGAAGAATCTTCCTTTACTCTTTCCCTTAAAGGTGGGGCTTCAATAATGTCTGAGCATAATCGATAGTAGAAGTCATCTCTGAATACTTTACCGCCAAGTATACCTTTTACTGATTTGTTGGTTGCAGCAATAACTCTTCCCTGGAATCGGCATTTTTCATGGCTTCCAACCGGTGTGAAGATCCTTTCTTGTAATACTTGTAAGAGTTTTATTTGTACATGATTTGGAATCTCGCCAATTTCATCTAAAAATATTGAGCCATGGGGGCTGCATCTGTCAAAAACGCCTTGGTGATTATCCACAGCTCCGGTAAAGGCTCCTTTTGTATGTCCAAAAAGTTCTGACTCCAGTAAGCTTTCTGGAAATTGTGAAAGGTTGAGAGAGTTAAAGGCGTGCATAAAGCTTTCTTCAAAACATTGTTTTTGGGGATTGTAAGGAATAAATCCACTTTTTCCTATTGCCATTGCAGCAGTGCCCTTACCAGTGCCGGTTTCGCCAAGAAGCAGGGTTGAGAAATCTTCCATCTTGTTCCACATAAAATTGTCATAGAGATTTATGTCATCAGTGAAAATATTGTTCCAGAGGTGGTTTTTGAACTTAATCATACAAGTGGTTGTTCCAATAAGGGAGTGTGAAATAAAATGGAAAGCTCGTCTTACCTGGTATGACAAGCCAACATAATGAATTGCACGTTTTTCTGAAAAACCTCTTTTTAAAAGTAAGGAAATAGTTTCATTGGCAAACAAAGCTTTGACAGGAGTATCTTCTGCTTTAATTTGATCGAGAATCAGCTGGTCAAAATCATCTCTGAATTTATGGAAAATATCAAAAAGGAATACAATCTTCATGATTGTCTGATCTTTTCCTGAAAAAGAACTAATATGTGCTGCCCCTTCTCTTTCAAGTCGTTGTATCCTTGAATCTATTTCTTGTATACATTTGTCAGTGCTTTCTCTGCGTGAAGCTGAAGGGAAAAGGCCTGCAATCTTTAAGTCAAGTTTTTGCCTCAATATACTGAATGGATTTGCAAATGCTGCATGGTAGACAGTTTTAAAAAACCTTCTTTCTTCCGGGTTGAGTTTCTTTTTGCTCAATATTTTTTTCCTTATGTTTCTTTTTGGTTTTGATGTTCATTCTTTGTATATTCATGATCATAATATGCATGCTATTTTTGTAATAACACAGGTGGCATGATAATACAAATTAAAAAAATATTGTAAATTAAGTAGCTTACACTCTTTGTTAATTTTGGCATGCTTATTGATAAGGAGTAAGATGTTTAAGGTTAAACAATGACAAATGAAAAAAATATATGGAGATGATAAATGTTAACAAGAATAATTAATTCAAGATTGCCTTTAATGGTCTTAAATCCTGTAAAAGTGTTTGACTTGAACTATTTCAAAGCAATAAATGATTCCGGTGCACTTGGTATTTTTGATACTCAATTTTTAGACAAGGATTTAATACTTGAAAGAGTTGAAAAACTTTCAAGGGAAAATTTGCTTTTTGGTGTAAGACTTTCCGGTCAGGATCAGAATCTAATAGATGAGATCAAAAAACTGGAATCTGACAATCTTGACCTTATTATTGCTCCTTTAGGAAAAGGTGATATACCTGCTGATTTTTCCAAATTTTCAGATACAAAAATTGCCCTTGAGATAAGAGATATTGATATTGATGAAAAGATAAAAACAATAATGCCCCATACCCTGATTTTAAAGGGTAATGAAGCTTCCGGCAGGGTTTCAAAATATTCTTCATTTATCCTTATGCAATGGTATCTTAAAAATTCTGATTTCCCGATCTTTGTTCAGGGTGGTGTTGGGATGTATACAGCAGCAGGAATGTTTGCAGCAGGAGTCTGTGGGGTTGTTTTTGACAGCCAGGTATGGCTTTCAGAAGAGGCTCCAATTTCTGAAAATTTAAAAAAACTTGTTTTGTCTCTGGATGAAAATGATTCTACTCAAATTAAAACAGATAGTAACAATATATATAGGGTTTTTGCTAAAATAGGAACTAAAGTTGTAAAAGATTTGAAGCAGGAAGCTGTGGAGCTTGGTGATAAACCAGGTCACGGAGAAAAGCTTTTTGAAATGATTAAAGCTGAGATTGTTTCTCTTGATGATAATGAAGCTCAATTTATTCAATCTTTATTTTATCTTGGCCAGGATGGTGTTTTTGCAAAATATTTTGCAAAAAACACAAGGTCTTTAAAAGAGATGATCGCAACTTTTTTTAAAGGTATTGGCACAAACCTTAGTTATGTTGATCAACATGACCCTTTAAAGGCAGATTCAGATCTTGCAAAAATGCATGGAACCAAATATCCAATTATTCAGGGTCCCATGGCAAATATAAGCGATAATTCAAGATTTGCTAAAAAGGTTTTTGAAGCTGGTGCATTACCATTCCTTGCGGTGGGAAGTCTTCCCTATGATCTTGCAGATAATATGCTTAAAGATGGCGCAAAAAATCTGGATAGATTTGGTGCAGGATTAGTAGGGATTGAAGCATTTAACCCTGCGGTGGACAGCCATCTGCAAATGGTTAAAGATTATAAAGTCCCCTTTGCTCTTTTTGCCGGAGGAATTCCATCTCAGATTATTGATCTTGAAAAGGCCGGTACAAAAACTTATCTCCATGCTCCATCTGTTTCTATGCTGAAAAATGGAATAAAAAGCGGGTGCAAAAGGTTTATATTTGAAGGGGGAGAAGCAGGCGGGCATGTAGGTGCTCTTTCAAGTCTTGTACTATGGGAAGTTGCAATTGCCCATGTTAATGAAGAAAAAGAGTATGATCTTTCTACTTTTTCTTTGATCTTTGCCGGTGGCATTTCAACATGTTACGCAGGTTTTTTTATTTCAGGGTTGTCTTCACTGCTTGTAGCAAGAGGTGCAAAAGTAGGTGTTCAGGTAGGGACAGCATATCTTTTTACCCAAGAAATTATTAAAACAAAGAGTCTTAAAAGCCAATATCAACAGATCATATCCCAGCTGGACGAAACTGTTGTAGTAGGTGAGTCAGTAGGTCTTTTATCAAGAACAGCACCAACTCAATTTGCAAAAATGATGCTTAAGATAGAACAAGATATGATAAAAGGTAAAGATAGCCTGGAGAACAGAAAACATACTTTTGAACAAAAGAATATCGGATCTCTGTTAATTGGAGCAAAGGGATTTCTCCCTGATTTCAAGAACCCCGGCAAAGAAAATTATACATATTTTGAAGGAGAAGAACATAAAGAAAAAGGGAATTTCCTCGTGGGAGACAGCCTTGCATTTTTTAACGAGCAACTTACCATTTCCGATATTCATTCAAGATATATGGAAAACAAATCTCTTCTTTTTCAAAATATGAACAATCTTGAAATTATTACTTCTGAAAAAAATAAAATTAATGATGAGATAGCGGTGGTTGGTATGGCATGTACCCTTCCTGATGCTGATTCTCCAGAACAACTATGGGAGAATATCCTTGCAAAAAAATATTCCATATCAAAGATTCCTGAATCAAGAGTTGATCGAAAGCTCTATTATGATGCTGATAAAAGTGCTGTAGACAAATCATATACTCTTCTTGCAGGCTGCATTAATGATTATAAATTTGATGGTAATAGATTCGGGTATGAAGGAGATAAAGCATCAAGGCTTTCAAAAAGCCAGCAAATTATACTTGATACTGCATATAAAGCGGTTGAAAATGCCGGGTATCTTGGCGAGAATGATCAGATTATATGTGATGATCCATCAAGGACAGCTGTAATTATTGCAACATGCCTTGGAAATGAGCTGGGAAATGATCTTTTGTTCAAATATTATTTTCCTGAAGTTTTATCCTGGGTTAAGGAAACAGATGAATACCAGAATTTAACTAAAAAACAAAAAGATGAATTAAGAGAATTGTTAAAACAAGGGTTTGAAGGAGATAACCCCGGTTATGACCCTGTCCATGGAGTGATTTTAAATATTGAAGCCTCAAGAATCGCAAGTCATCTTGGAATTCGGGGCATCAACTATGTGATTGATGCAGCATGCGCTTCATCATTTGCTGCAATTGATGCAGCAGCAGGAGAGCTCCTTTCAGGAGAGCATGACCAGGTTATTGTCGGTGGAGTAAATACTCATCTTTCTCCGGAAACTTTTATCGGATTTTCAAAAATGGGGACTTTATCTGCAAAAGGTTCATTCCCTTTTGATGAAAAAGCTGATGGATTTATCCTTGGGGAAGGTTCTGTTGTGTTCATGTTAAAAAGAATGAAGGATGCAGTGAGGGATAAGGATAATATCCTTGGAGTAATAAATTCCATTGGGTCAAGTTCTGATGGAAAAGGCAAAGCAATTGCAGCACCAAATCCTCTAGGGCAGAAGCTTTGCATAGAAAGATGTTACGAAAAAGCACTTCAGGATATTAAACCACAGGATATTGGTTTCATTGAAGCCCATGGAACTTCAACAATAGTTGGTGATGAAGTTGAGATTGCCACCTTAAAAGATAAATATAAAGGTGCCAATGCTGGAATAAGCTCTATTAAATCACAGATTGGTCACCTTTTAGGAGGCTCTGGTGCAGCAGGTTTTATTAAAGCTTTGCTTGCTATTAATCATGGGATTCTTCCACCTAATTGTCAGTTTGAGAACTTGTCGAAAAATTGTAATTTGAGTGACTCATCATTATTTATAGTTAAAGATCAGCAAAAATGGGAAAGCAATGGGAAATTAAAAAGAGCAGGTGTAAGTGCATATGGCTTTGGTGGGATTAACTATCATGCACTTCTCCAGGAATATAGAGATGATTATCAACTATTAAAAAGAGATATTTTTTCCAATACAGAATATGATTTTAATGATGACAGAATTGTTGTTGCAGGTCTGGGCATTCTTCTTGGCGAGGCAAATAATAAAGAAGAGTTCTGGAAACAGCTCCAATCAGGAAGCACTGTTTTAAGTCCAATCCCTGATAGAATTTTTAATAATAAAGCGTATTCTGAAGAAGAAAAAGGATCCTTTTACTGGCTTCCAAAAGTAAAAGCAGGAATTGCAAGAGATTTTAAATTTAATAATCTAAAATATAAAATGCCTCCAACTGTGGTCAAATCTGTTGAACGTGGACAACTTTTCGGACTGATGGTAGCTGACGAAGCAGTTAATACGTCAGGGCTTGCTAAATGCCTTGAAAAGGGAAATAAAGCAGGCGTTATCTTGGGAACAATTGCAGGTGAAAGACAATGCAAAAATATTTTAAGAGTAAGAAAACAATTTATTGCACAATTGTTGAATAATAATTCAGGAATTCCTAAAAACGCTAGGAAAGCAATGGCAGATCATGTTATTTCTATTATTGAAAAAACAATCCCTGAAAACAATGGAGATACTACTCCCGGATTACTTTCAAACATAATATCAGGCAGAATTGCTAATTATTTTGGGTTTAACGGAGCAAACTATGTTGTTGATGCTTCATGTGCGTCAGCCACTGTTGCGATGCGATCTGCTGCCCGGGAGCTTTTATTTAAAGATCTTGATTTTGTTCTTACGGGTGGTGTTGATACAAACCTTTATCCTGCTGCATTAATGGCTTTTAAACGCATGGGACTCCTTTCTGAAGGCGATTGTAATTGTTTCGATTCAAGAGCAGATGGATATATTATGGGTGAAGGTGCTGCCATGCACGTTCTTACTACTTTCAAAAAAGCAAAAGAAGCAGACATGGAAATACTTGGGGAGCTGAATCAATTTTCTATAAAATCAAGTGTTCCTGATCATCTTCTTTCACCTTCCGGGCCTGTTTTTGCAGCCACAATAAATGATTGTTACAAAAAGAGCGGTATTAGAAAACAGGATATCAGTCATTTAGATATGTTTGCATTTTCCAATATATTTGGAGATATGGTGGAAAAACAGGTTGTAGAAGAATGTTTTGATCATGAAGTTTATTGTGGTAATTCAAAGCCTCAGTTTGGATATTTTAGAGCTGCAAATCCTGCAGTCGCTCTTGCGAAACTTATGCTTATGATAAAAAATAACAAAATACCACCTAATTTTAATTATTCAGAAGAACATTCTACATTAAATGATAGCAGGGCTTTAAGAACAGCAAAAGAAATTATAACTCTCGATAAAAACAAACCTGTCAGGTTTGCATCAAATGTTAATGGAATTGGTGGTAATCATATGCATGTTATTGCAAGTGCATTGCCAAAAAGCCTTGTTGCAGGCAAAACAAAGATAGAAGCAACACAGGCTGAGAGTGTCAGGCTAAGAGATTTTTCATATTCATCAGATAAAAAAGGTCGCAAACTCAGGATGGTGGCACTTCTTTCCGGACAGGGCGCCCAACGAAGCGGCATGATGAAAGAATTGTATGAAAAAGATGTACAAATTAAGAACACAATGGACCAGGGCGAGAAAATATTTCAAGCCAAAAGAGGATATTCTCTTCTTGAAATGATGTTTAAAGATAACCCTGATTTGAATCTTACTGAAAATACCCAGCCTGCAATTTTCCTGTCATCAGCTGCAATTTTTGACAGACTCCACAGTGAAGGTTTTTCTCCTGATTACTTTATAGGTCATAGTGTTGGGGAATATACAGCACTTTATTGTAATGGAATGATAGATTTTGATGATGCAATGAAACTTATCATTAAACGGGCAGATCTGATGAAAGAAGCAGGTGATGAAATCCCAGGTAAGATAATGGTTGTATTTAAAAATGAAAAAGAGGTTGAATTATTAATCAGAGAATCTTTTGTATCAAGTATCTATGTTACAAATAAAAACAGCGAAAAGCAGACTGCTGTGTCAGGCACTGAAGATTCAATTGCAAAATTCTGTGAGTTTCTACAAAGTAAAGAGGTCTCTTTTACAAAACTGAATCTTTCCGGCGCGTTTCATACCCCGCTCCTTAATAAAGCTTCTGTGAAATTGAGAGATTATCTTGACACTATAAGATTAAAAGAAACACGGTATGGAAAAATAATATCAAATGCCCTTGGTAAACCATATTCTGAAAGGAGACATGAGGTAAAAGATCTTCTTGCAAAACAGATTATATCACCTGTGGAATTTATCAAATCTATTGAATATGTCTATGCAAGCGGGAGAACGCATTTTATTGAAATAGGGCCTTCAAAGCTGCTTGTTAACCTTTTAAAAAACATTAACATCGCTGATTACAATACAGCAGTTACTGTTGATATTAAAAAGGGTGAGAAAACTTCTTTTGATGATTGCATGGGATATTTAAGGTCATATAACTCTATTTTTGTTAAGCCGGCTTCTTTGCCGGAATCAATAGGATCACTTGAGGCAATGGAGGCACAGGAATCAAAGGATGATACATTTATGAATAAGACAAAAACTATTTCAGATACATTTACTTTAGGTCTGTCAGTTTCATCACATGAAGATTTTGATACATTTAAAAACAAGAACAAGCAATATATTGATAATTTGCTTTTTAATGAGTTCCAGCGCCAGCAACAAGAAACTGCTGTTAATGCTTTTGAGAAATTTAATTTCAACACGGAATCAATTGTGATTTCAGGTGTTTCTCTGGGACTTCCAGGGAAAGCAAGGAAGGTTTTTGCAAGCGATAATTTTGATGCAATACTTGATGGCAAAAACTTTATTGAACCTCTTTCTCCTGACGATCAGGAGAGAATTATAGATAAGAATATAACAAAACTTTATAAACAGCCTGACGGAAGTGCGAAGTTTGTAAAAATAACAAAAGCAGAAGATGTTATTCATCTTGCAGGTCAGCTTGGCTATTTTGATTTAACAGATGAATATGGAATAAAAGAGCAGTATGATATCAGCATGGGTCTTGGAATTGCAGCAGGTATTGAAGCTCTTAAAGATGCAGGGATCCCCCTTGTTATGCAATATAAACTTTCTAAAAATGGCAAGACTATTATCCCTGATGGGTTTGCATTGCCCGAAGAAATGCAGGAAAATACCGGTGTTATTCTTACTTCGCTTTTCCCCAATGGGGAGACTTTGATTGGAGAGCTTGAAAATTATTATTACGAAAAATTCTTTTTAAAACCCTATGAAGAATTTGAAAATATCTATTATTTCTTAATGGAACAAATACAGGATGTTAAAGTTAAAGAAGAGCTGACTGAATGGTTTTTTAAGGCTAAAGCAAGAAAAAAGAAAGATTTTAGTGGATATAAATTCGATAGAAATTTTCTTGCAAATAATTGCCCACTTGGCTCTGCACATCTTGCCAAGATACTTAAGGCAAAAGGTCCGAATACTCTTGTGTCAAGTGCATGCGCTTCAACAACCCTGGCAATTGGAATTGCCGAGGACTGGATCAGAGTTGGAAGGTGTAAAAGAGTGCTTGTTGTTGGTGGAGAAAACGCCACATCAGCAAGGCAGAATCAATGGATTGGTTCAGGTTTTTTAGCCCTTGGTGCTGCCACAATTAAGAAAAGAGTTTCAGAAGCTGCAAAACCATTTGATGAGGACAGAAATGGCACTATAGTCGGTAGCGGTGCCGTGGGTCTGGTTATTGAGAATAAAGCAAGTGCAGTTGAAAGAGGCATGAAAGGTCAGGCAGAAATACTTGGAACCCATATAGCAAATTCCGGGTATCATTCCTATAATATTGATGTTCCTCATATGACGGCTGAGATGACCAAATTTATCACCAAGATTGAAAAACAGCATGGTCTGAGTAAAGATAAGTATGCTAAGAAATTGTTGTTCATGTCCCATGAAACATATACTCCTGCAAGGGGTGGAAGTGCTGATGCTGAGGTACAGGCACTTGAGTCAACTTTTAGCGAATATCTAAATCATATCTGTATTTCAAACACAAAAGGATTTACAGGTCATACTCTTGGAGCTGCAATTGAGGACGTTGTTCTTATAAAAGCACTTCAGAAAAGAAAAGCTCCTCCCATTGCAAACTTACAGAAAATTCCAAAGCATTTTAGTAAACTCAATTTTAGTACTAAAAAGGAAATAGATTCTGAATACGGACTTCATCTTGCAGCAGGGTTTGGGTCACATTTTGCATTTCTTTTTGTTAAAAGAATTCAGGAGAACTCTTTTGAGAAGAATCCTGGGTATCGTGCATGGCTTAAAAAAATTACTAAAGCTGAAAATCCTGAACTCAAGATTATTGATAATATTCTTTGTGTTGTGTCTGATGGACAACCTGCTATTAGAAAAGAAAAAGTAGCAGCTCAAGTTCAAAAGATAATTGTTTCTAAACCTGCAATTGAGCAAAAGGAATTTAAAGCACCACCTGCTGCGCCTGATTTTGTAGCAAATTATGGTGATCATTTAGAAAAGATAAAAGAAATAATAGCTACCCAGACAGGTTACACAACAGACATGCTTGAGGATGATCTTGATCTTGAGGCAGATTTAGGTATAGATACAGTAAAACAGGTAGAAATCTTTGGCAGCCTTGCAACACAGTTTGGATTCACTGTGCCTGATGATTTAAGGTTAAGAGATTTAAATACAGTATTAAAACTTAGTGAATATGTAAGCACTAAAGCCGGTCCCTCTCAAGTAGTAAAGGAAATTTCATCAACTGATTTAAAGCCAGAGGCTGGTGTCGATTCAGATGCTGGTAAAAGCTTTGGTGGTGATGCTTCTGACATAGTTGAGAATGTACGAGTAATAATTAGTGAGCAGACAGGCTATACAACAGATATGCTTGAGGATGATCTTGATCTTGAGGCAGATTTAGGTATAGACACGGTAAAACAGGTAGAGATATTTGGTAGCCTTGCCACAAAGTTTCAATTTTCCGTGCCTGATGATTTAAGGCTAAGAGATTTAAATACAATAGCAAAACTTGCTGAATATATAGGTACCAAAGCAGGTGTTACGGCGGCGCCGGCAACAAAAGATAGTGGTATAGAAACTAAAGGAGATATTGATGTTGATATAAGTGTCGATATAGAGGTTCAAAAAGGCTTTGGTGGTGATGCTTCTGACATAGTTGAGAATGTACGAGTAATAATTAGTGAGCAGACAGGCTATACAACAGATATGCTTGAAGATGATCTTGATCTTGAGGCAGATTTAGGTATAGACACAGTAAAGCAGGTTGAGATATTTGGATCTCTTGCCAATAAGTTTAAATTCTCCGTACCTGACGATTTGAGATTGCGAGATTTGAATACTATAGCAAGACTTAGCGAATATATTGCAACAATAAGCTCAAACTCAAGTGGTACAAAAAGTGAGAACACCTATTTAGTTACACCTGAAATAAAAAAGGTAGTAATAAAAGGGGATGTGAAAGGTGACGATGAATTTCCTGATCCATCATCTCCCATAAAAAGGCTGATTGTGAGAGCTGAGCAAACAAATGATCTAAAACTTTCTAAAAGAGATTTAAAAGATAAAATAATTATTGTATCTCTTGATAGCCATGGTTTTGCTGAAAAAGTAATTGAAAAGATCAAAGAAAAAAAGGGTAAAGTAATAACTGTTGGGGTAAAAGGAGCTGATTTTAAATTTGATCTTACTGATGTAAAAACATGCGAAAAAAGAGTTGAAGAGTTCAAGGAAAAACATCCTGAGATAGATGGTTTTATTCACCTTGCTCCTTTGGATTATTATTTTTCCAAAGAAGATTCAGATAAAGAAATCAACGCAACAATCAAATCCTTCTTTGTAATGATTAAAAGCTTGTTTGAAAAACTTGATAAAAAAGAGAGTATAATCGGAACAATTGCATTTGACTCTGTTGTTTTCCCATATTTGTCGGATTTGAAAGATTGTGGTGATATCCATCCGGCATTTGGAGGACTTGCAGGTCTTTTGAAAACTGTGAATAAGGAAATGGCAGATACAATGGTAAAGGTTGTTGATTTTTCTTATAAGCAGCCAAAAAAGAGTATAAATAAAATAGCTGAAGTTTTTATTGATGAGCTTCTTTCTGATGATACAAGGTGCGAGATAGGGTATAAAAATAAAAAACGTTATTGTTTAAGTATGAAAACAAGCATAGCAGATAAAACAGAAAAAATTATTAAAGATAATGATACCATGCTTGTAACAGGCGGCGCAGGAGGTATCACCTATGAAATTATTAAAAAAGTTGTTGAAAAATATAAAACAAACCTGATCATTCTTGATATTAATGATATTTACAGTACTGATAAAAAATATCTTGATAAGAATACAGACCAGCCAGAGCTTATGGAAATGCTCAAAACTGATATGAAAGGGGCAAAACCATTAGAAATTAAAAAAGCATTGGATCAACTTCTAAGGGTACGGCAATCTGTAGAAAACATTGAAAACTTAAAATCCATGGGTGTCTCTGTTGATTATAATTGTGTAGACGTGACTGATTATAAAGCTGTAAAAAAAGCAGTTGATAAGTATGAGAAAATTGATGGAATTTTCCATGCAGCAGGCATGGAAATGAGTCAGTTTATACCCAAAAAAGAGTTATGGGTTTTTGAACTTGTTGTTGATGTAAAGGTGAAAGGAATGCGAAACCTTCTAAGGGCGACAGAGGAAAGAGATTATAAATATTTCTTTACATTTTCATCTGTTACAGCAAGATTTGGAAATGAGGGGCAGGTTGATTATACTTGTGCAAATGATTTGATTGGTAAAACTCTGTTCCGACAAAAACAACTTCATCCTGATAAAACTTATAAGGTTTATGCATGGACTGCCTGGGGTGGTGTTGGAATGGCAACAAATCCAACGGTTAGAAAGGTGCTCGAAGAAAGAGGTATACAGTTTCTTCCCATGGAGCAGGGCGTAAAATTCTTTATGGCGGATCTGCTTGATAAAACTGAAACAGAAATGGTTTTTTCGGGTCTTGATTATTCATTTGACAAAGACGGTCTTCTTGGGAATCCGTCAGATGTTGAATTTCCATTCCTTGATGATATTGTTGAGCAAACTGAAAAAACTATAACTTATTCCAGAGTTCTTGATCTTGAAAGGGATGTTTTCCTTCATGACCATACTATGGATGATGTACCGCTTTTTCTAGGATCAACAGGAATAGAAACCATGGCTCAGGTCGCAAAATCGATACATGGTAATGATGGGAACTTTGTAGAACTAACAGATTTTTCAATTCCTTATGGTATAAAACTCCTTAAGGGCAGGTCAAAAGAGATTCTCATTACAAGCAACAAAGGCATAGATGATATTTATACCTGCAATATTTCATCACAGTTTAAAAATCCTAAAGGGATGGTAATGGGAGACCCAATCCTTCATTATCAGGGGAAATATAGATTTGCTGATAAACCGCTTCAAGCAAAGAAAATCAAAATTCCTGAATTCACTTCTGTAAAATATGATGGTGATGTTGAAACACTTGTTTATAATCCTAAACGGTTATTTATGTTTGGTCTTTTTAAAACTATTACTGAGATTAACTCTTTTGATGGTAAAAAATTGATTACAACTATTAAAGATACGAGTGAAAAAGATTTCTTTAAAGGTTCAAAAGGTCCCAATTTTGTTGCGGCTCCAGTATTTGTGGATGCAATGTTTCAAACCGGTGGTCTCTTGGAATTTTTTACAACACATATGACAGTCCTCCCATTTAAAATTAAATCTTTAAAATTTTACAAAGATGTTTTAAAGAATGAAGAATACTATTGTATTACCGAGAAGATCAATTCAGGAGAGGAAACAAACACCTATAACCTAAAGCTTGTTGATAAAAAAGGTAATATTTTTATTGAAGTTTCAAGTTTTGAAATGGTTAAAATAAATCAATTGGCAAAAGAAGATAGAATTTTAGAACTAATAGAATACTAAGCCCGATAGGATGGACTGCGGAGCTGTCCATCCTACCATTGGAATTAATGACTGTTTGTTGACATCAAATAAAACTTTTATACAACCTGGTTCTTACCCTTTTCTTTTGCCTTATACATAGCTATGTCCGCATGTCTGATTAATTTTTCATGGGAGGCATTTGAATCTAAGGTGACACCGTCTGAAGTTGTCACGCCAAGGCTTAAGGTTACAATCTTTGCAGGTAACGAATTTTTATGCGGGATCTTCATTTTTTCTATATTTGATCTGATTTTTTCGGCAACATGCTTCACACCATTTAAAGACGTGTCAGGCAATAACACAATAAATTCTTCACCACCATATCGTGCGCAAAAATCACTAGGTCTTTTAAGTGAGTTTTTTATGCCCTGGGCAACCTTTTTAAGGCAGGCATCCCCTTTACTGTGACCATAAGTGTCATTGTATGCTTTAAAATTATCTATATCACACATTATCAATGATATTGGATTTTTATCTCTTTTGCTGCGCATGAATTCAACAGCAATATTATCAGAAAAATTCCGGCGGTTCGGGATTTCTGTCAGAGAATCAAACAAAGCTTGTTTCCTTATTGTTGCATAAGCTCTATTTAATTTGTTTCCGGCAAAAATTATACCAACCACGCCAACAAACCATATCCCGACATGTCCCAATATCAAGGGGAGCGTTGATATTTTTACCTCATACGGGGTAAAGATACTTATACCTCCTCTTATATCGCCTGTCTTATAACCCTGTACAGCATGGCATTGTAAACATTCTTCTTCAGTTTTAAGAGGGGCCATATAAAAAAAAGATGGCATTGCATTATTTTTAATGAAGTATCCAACTTCAGCAATTCCTTTTTCAAAATCATTGAGGCAGGCTGCTTCTCTCAAAGTTGGCTTATTTAAAGGACGAATAGGTTTGAGACTCGTAATATGAAATTTAATGCCATCCCGTTTCATGGCAATTTCAGCAATCTGTCTAGTCATAAAGGCAGGATTCACCTTTGTCAGCATCAATTTATCATTGATTTTAATATTTTTCATTTCAGTTTTTAGATAAGGGTTTGGTTGTGTTTCTGCTGTAATCGGGACGTAGACCCCACCGTGAAGAGTGTTCCAGAAACGAGTTGTCTCTATATGTTTAAAAAGGTTTCTGGCTGTTTGAAAAGCAAGTTCATGCTGTGCTTTTTTCCCATTTGTATAGTTCCAGAAAAAAGATATAATGGCCAATAAAAACCATGCCAAAATGATAAGCAGTATGTTGTTTTTGATTTTCATATGCTTTGTATATAATAACACATAGTTACAAGAATAAATAATAAATGATTTTATATATTTATTAGCATTGCTATTTTTCTTTATTTATTATCTTTAAGCCTAATTTATTTATTTTTTTGATGGTGGATTAAGGTAAAACAGGAAGCATATCGGTCAAGATGATTAAAACCTTATAGAAAGCTATAATTATGGGGTGTTTTCAGAATCAAAGCCCTTTTCTGTTATAAAATGTATGGCACAGGAAGGTCTGAATTTGCAGTAAAGTTCAGGATCGCGGCATTTAAGACATTCTTCACAGAGATATATCTCATGTTTCATGCATTTGTAGCTTGTCTCTCTTTTCGGATGATTAATACAATAGCCCATGCTATCCTTACTCCTAAAAACTCAGTTATTTGTATTACTTTAGTTTTGTAACACAAAATTGGATTATTCAGTAATTGTTTTTCTGGGCACGGTGGTACATAATTTGCTATAGTTAATAATTAAGATAGTAACAAATGAAGAATGGAGGATTGATAACATGAAGGAAACTGTTTTTATTATATTATTCATCGGGGTTTATTTTTTATTACAATTATATATTTTGCCTAAAATGGGTATCTCCACCTGAATGAGAAATTCCTGTCAGGTGACAGATAAAAAAAATGAAGACAATAACTCAAACATTAAACCCTTTAAGCCCTGAATAATAGAATGTAATTTTGAATCTGATACACATATGCTCCATAAACATTGAAACATATGTGTATCAGAACTATTCTTTTGAATTAAGCAAGCTCTCTTCTGTCTGACATATCCACAAAAGTTCTCTTAAATGCTTTTTAAAGCATTTAAGCTGTTGCGTCACTCATGGTGGTAGTCTGTCGGAGGCGCCCCCCACTTGATTCTAGAAAGTTTGAAACCAGTGGGGGTATTAATTAGCTATTGCTATTGTTGGGATAGTTTTCTGACAAGAAGCTTTATGTGGCTCATTTCTTCTTTGATGATATAATCAATTTTTGATTTCCCATGTTTTTCAGGAACTAATTGCTTGATCCCAAGATAAAAAACAATAGAATCTTTTTCTGCCTGGATAGCAGAGTGAATAATTTCTTTAAACTCACTTACCGGCTCTTCCTTTTTAGCAAAAACCCGCGCATCAGCAAGAGCTTTTAGATAAAGTATGTTTTCATCTTCAGGGTCAAAGGCTGTTGAAAACACTTCTGTGTCTTTTAATTCTTTTTGCATACTTTCAAAGGTTGCTTCGTGGGTATCTTCCATTTTAGCAAGTTCAAGTAGAAATTTTTTGTTATCTTCTTTGTCTACTTTTTCTGCGGCATTCCTGTAGAATATTGCGCCATTTTGTTCGATTTTTATGGCTATCTCAAAAATATCGTTTGCATTAAATTCGTTGGGCATTGTTTTCTCCTGATTGTCAATTCTTTATTATAAAGTTATGTTAAAGCCTAAGATAGTTTCTCTTTTAATGCTTTAGCCAATTTTACACCCAGATCAAAACATTTACTTAAGTCTTCCTCTTCAGGAACATACTGAACCTTAACTCCTTCATCAATAATATCAAATTTCATTGCAGCAAATTCCTGATTCAGAATTTTTACAGCCTCACCACTCCATCCATAAGATCCAAACGCAGCAGCAATTTTATTTTGAGGTTTAAGGCCTTTAACATATGTCATAACATCTGCAATTACCGGAAAAATACCATTATTCAATGTTGGAGATCCAACAGCGATAGCACCTGCATCAAGGATTTCTGTCATAATATCACTTCTGTGCCACTTCCTGGTATTCATAAGCCTTACTTTAACGTCTTCAGATTCAATACCACTTGTAATTGCCCGGGCCATCTTAGTTGTGCTTTCCCACATGGAATCAAATATAACTACTGCTTTTTTAGCGGGTTCCTGCTTTGACCATTTGTCATAGAGTTGTATGATTTTGGAAGGGTTATCCCGCCAGATAATACCATGGTCAGGGCATATCATATCAATTTTAAGGTTCATTTTTGTAACATCCTTTATTAGATCCTGAACCCTTCCTGAAAAGTGAAGAAGTATATTAGCATAGTACTTTCTTGCATGGGGTATAATTTCATCTCCGATTTCATCATCAAAAAACATGTCGCCTGCAAAGTGTTGTCCAAAGGCATCACTGGAAAACAATATGGCATCTTCAACAAGATATGTGAACATACTGTCAGGCCAGTGCAACATTTTTGTTTCAAGAAAGGAAAAGGTTCTGTTTCCAACCTTAAGTGTATCACCTGAACCCACAGCTTTAAAATTAAAGTCATTTTTAAAATGGCTTTTAAGATTTTTTGCACCCATCTTAGAGCAATAAAGAGGTTTGTCTTTTCCAATTACATGCATTGCTTTGGGGAGTGCTCCTGAATGATCCATCTCTGTGTGATTGCTGATCACTATATCAATTTCTTTGGGATCAATTATTTTGCTGATATTTGAGAGTAGTTCATCTCCAAATTTTTCTTTTACCGTATCAATGAGAATATTTTTCTCACCAAGGACAAGAAAGGCATTATAAGTGGTACCTTCGTAAGTTGAGTAGCCATGAAAATCCCGGATATCCCAATCCCGACATCCAACTGAATAAATACCATCAGCTATTTTAATAGGTTTATACATTTATTTTGCTCCTTTTTTCTTAAAAATTGGTTTTAACTTGATGATTATTGTTATAATATAAAATGCGCAAAATCAATGACTCATTTGTTTTATTGGGTAAATTATGAAGTTTAATACTTATACAAAAAGAACCAGAATTAGTGCTCCTGTTGAGATGACTTTTGCATGGCATGCAAGAGATGGCGCAATATCAAGACTCACTCCACCCTGGGCTCCATTAGAAATGATCGCCCGAAAAGGCAATGGGATTGACAAAGGAGTAAAGGTAACATTTAAAATTCGCATATTTAAGATCCCTATGATCTGGAAGGCTGAGCATATAGAATATCAGCAAAATAAACTCTTTAAAGATTGTCAGACAAAAGGACCATTTTCCAAATGGGAACATACTCACCGATTTGAATCAGAGGATGAGAACACTTCATTTATGGAAGATGATCTAGAGTTCAAATTACCGTTTGGCTTTTTAAGCCGACCATTTTATGGGTTTGCAAAAAAAGAATTTGAAAGAATGTTTAGCTATAGACATCGGGTTCTTAAATATGATTTGGAACACCATGTGGATAAGGCAAAAAAGAAAAGAATACTTATTTCCGGTGCCACAGGAACAATAGGGAGTATATTGGTTCCATTTTTACGAACCTCAGGCCATGAAGTGATCCGACTTGTCCGAAAGAGTGGTGAGCTCTTAAATGATGAGATTTTCTGGGATCCGTACAAGGGCATACTTGATCTTGAAAATGCAGGTGCTATTGATGCAATCATCAATTTAAATGGAGCTGATATTTCAAGGAATAGGTGGACAGACAAACAAAAAAAACTGATTATTGACTCTAGAATAATCCCAACCAGACTGCTTGTCCAGAGAATGAAAAACCTTGACCATAAACCTGAGGTCTTTATTTCTTCTTCTGCTATTGGTTTTTATGGTGAAAGACAAGATAATATACTAACCGAAAGCGATACAATGGGGGATAGTTTCATTTCCAGAGTTTGTAAAAAATGGGAAGATGCATCTGCTGATGCCCAAAAAGCTGGGATAAGGACCATTCAGCTCAGGATTGGTGTGGTACTTACCCCTGCAGGCGGTGCTCTTGCAAGGATGGAACTTCCTTTTAAAGCAGGTTGTGGAGTGAATTTGTCCCACGGCAGGCAATACATGAGCTGGATCAGTATGGATGATGCATTATCAGGCATCTTATATATATTGAATAATGATAAAATAAATGGATCTGTTAACCTTACTGCGCCAAGTCCTGCTACCAATAAAGAATTTTCCCAAACACTTGCCAGGGTGTTTGGAAAAAAAGTGTATTTTACTATTCCAAAATTTTTAGCCGTAGCTTTATGGGGACAAATGGGGCAAGAAACTCTTTTGGCAAGTGCAAGGGTGATGCCAGTAAAGCTTTTGGACAATGGATTCTCGTTTCAACATAAAGAATTATTTACTGCACTCAAAGATGTGCTTGGAAGGTAAACAAAACATGAGTATAAAATTAAAAGTTCTTTTTTCCTTTCTAATGATCACAGCTCTTGTTTTCGGGTTCATTCAAATTTACTTCCCTATAGAAAATTATAGTTTTGAAAGACTTCATATTTTCCTTTTTAATCTTTGTACTGGCGGAACCATTTTATTATACTACACACAAGGCAGGGTAAATGTTTCCAAAACTGTCATGTTGTTTTTTCTAGGCTCCCTAATTTATGCTCTTTCAGCCTTTTTAAAGATTTATCCGGTTACCATCCTTGTTTCTATTCTATTGTTTGTGTTGGTTGAGAAAATTCGAATTGAAAAATTCTCTTTTTTCCCCATACATTTTTTTAAATCTAAGGAATCTGTATCAGAGAAGTTCCATCAAGCTTCACTCCTTTGCCTTTCTACAGGACTTATCATGGCATCTCTGGTGATTTTAAATAATGAATATTTCAAGTTTGTAACCATGGAAAAGCTGACTCTTAACACTTTTTTTCTAGGTTTTTCTTTTCCATTATCCCTGATAACTCTTTCTCTGGTTTTTTCAAGCTTAAAAAAAATAGAGGGTTCATCAATTAAAGTGATTATGGAGATATGTTTCTGGGCAATAACCCTTGGTGTTATAATTTTCTTTGGCTTTATTCTGTTTGAGAAGTTTATCCCCCAGGTCTTTGTAACCTTTGCACTTTTCTTTGCAGTTATTACTGTATTTTTTCTTTATTCAAAATTTGCTGAAAATATTCAACAAAAATCATTCTTAACCTCAGGCATTGTATTTTTAATTGTTACAGCCGTAACCGGCATTGCATATATATTTTTTCAAATGTCCCCAGGGTATGATCCCCAAAAGATAAAATGGTTGTTACACATGCATGTATTTGCTTCTCTTTATGGATGGAATCTTTGTGGTCTGTCTGTTATTTGCAGGTTTGATGATTTTCCCATAAAATTGCATTCTCCAACTGTGATTTTTATTCACTGGCTGACAGCCATTGTTCTTGCCCCTTTGGGGATTTTTTACGGGTGGTTTGCATTATTAGCAGTCAGTGGTTATTCTTTTATTACACTGACATTGTTTTTCAGCAGAAATAAAGGGAAGTTTTAAGGTGACTAATCAGGGAAAACTAAAAAAACTCTTAACCTTTTTTGATAAAAATTCAAAAATTCTTGTGGTGATTAATGCTGATCCTGATTCCATAGCAAGTGCAATGGCGCTTAGAAGGCTGTTATGGCGCAAGGTACATGAAGTTGTTATTGCCCATTTTAATAAGATCAGTCGTCCAGATAATCTTGCTATGATAGAATATACAGACTCAGAAATGGTTTTATTGGATGACATTAGAAAAGAAGATTTTAATGCATTTGTAATATTGGACTCTCAGCCTGATCATAATGAAATATTTTCTGGGTTTGACTTTGATGCCATAATTGACCACCATCCATTAACCAACGATAATGCGTCTTTTGTTGATATTCGATCTGAATACGGTGCCTGCTCAACAATTTTTACTGAATACTTAAGGGCATCTAAGATAAAACCGTCTTCAAAGCTTGCTGCGGCATTAATGTTAGGGATTAAGACAGATACATCTAATTTTACACGGCAAACAAGTTTGGAAGATATCAAAGCATTTCAATACCTGTATCAATTTGCAGATAACAATATTGTGACAAAGGTTGAAAGAGCCTTATTGAGCAAAGAAGATCTTGATTTTTTAGGGTATGCCATAAAATATAAAAAAATTATTCATAACCGTGTTTTTTTTCACGCAGGAAAAATTAAAAAACCAGATGAACTTGTTGTTGTGGCTGATTTTTTTCTCACCCTTGCCCATGTTAACTGGAGTGTTATTTCGGGGATTTTTGAAAAAACACTTATAATAGTGTTCAGGAATGATGGACTGCGCAAAGGTGCTGGAAACACGGCAAAAGAAGCATTCACAAAGTACGGATCAGCAGGAGGGCATAAAACAATGGCAAGAGCTGAGCTTGATTTGAATTTGATCAAAAAAGAGATCAAATCTATTAATCAAAAAGCTCTTGGTGACTGGATTATATCAACCATTGATAAGACAGCCGGAAAAAAAATTGAATAAAAATTTTTAATTTATAGTAAATTATCAGGTAGTTCCAATATAAATTCTTTTATTTGATCTCTGACTTTTCTATAGCAGTCAAGTTTTTCTATGTCTGTTTTAAAATTTTTAGCCATTTCTGGTGGATCATCAAAATTAACATGAACCTTTTTGCCAACATTCGGAAACAGGGGACAGGTTTCATTTGCATGGGAGCAAACCGTAATAACATAGTCAAATTTCATGTTTTTAAAATCATCAATGTTCTTTGATTTATGGTGAGAGATATCCACGCCTGCCTCAGCCATAACCTTTACAGCATTAGAGTTTAATCCATGGGTTTCAACGCCCGCTGAAAAGGGATTTATAAGATCTGTTTTTATATGTCGGGCAAAGCCTTCAGCCATCTGGCTTCGGCATGAATTACCAGTACATAAAAATAAAATATTGATTTTTTCTGGCATGGTTATATTGCTCTTTAGCAACAGCCAGTGTTCGCTGAACCACCACAGGAGGCATTTTCTTTTCCTTTTATCCAGCCCTGGATAATATAGGCTGCTCAGCCAACTCCGGGAGTAACTTCAATGGCCTGGGTCGGACAATTGTTTACACAGGCACCACATTCAATACAGGCGTTAAAATCAACTATCTTAGCTTTTTTATCTGAAAGTTCAAAAACACGGTGGGGGCAGACCTCAACGCACAGCCCACAGCCTACACATTCTTCAGGATTTAATACCAGACTTGACACGTCATCTATATATCTTTGATCATACATGGAATACTCCTGTTATTTAAGATTTAAAAAGCTGAATATATCCAGAAGCCTACAGCAGTGGCAAGGCTTAAAAGTTGTACTGGTATAAACATTTTCATTTCTTTTTCTACGCCGGAAGGGGATGTAAGAGGTGTTGCCCCAGTAAAATTCATGGCAAGAAAAGAGCTGATGGCAATAGTTAATAAAAAAAGGCTTGTTAACGAAGTCATTGATGAAACAAATGGAGTTGTTGTCAACATAAACCCTGTTGCAAGGGCAAATACCACGCCTGTGATAATACCCTTTATGGCAAATGCTTTAAAAGGTATATAGGGAAGTAATGCCGGAGTGATGACAGCCCCGGTAAAAACACCGATAAAAAGAGCAGCAGCTGCGATAGAACCCCTTGATAATGCAACGGAAAAAGAAAAAATTCCAGGTCCAATACCAGACAATAAAAGTATAATTGCTAATACAATAAAAGCAGGTTTCATGACCATGTTTAATTCCACAGGGATTAAGATCAGTCTTTCAGAAAAAGTAAAGGTCACCATTCTCATTTTTTGATCTGCTTTTCTATCGTTTTTGAGAAAAGTCATAATGTCTGAAGCTCTGATGGGTCCGTACACTACTCTGAAGCCAGAGTCCTTTTTGACTTTTTTTGCAGAAACACCAGTGGCTCCTAACTGAGGAACAATGACTCTATGATGACTCACGATTTTTTCAAGAGAGGCACGCTTTATTTGTCTAACCAATTCATCTGTGGCAAAAGTTCCTTTGCTTGCAGCACACCATACATTTACGCCTTTTGTATCAAGCACAAGAATCCATACGTCAAGGCCTTCAAGTTGTGACCTTACATGGTCAAATGTAAGTTTGAAATTGGCAGTGACAAGGACTTCAGAATTTTTGTCTGGATTTCCAATACAATAAAGACCGGGTGTGACTGTATATTTATGTCTTTTTATACCACACCGCACTTTAATGGTGGAGAATATATCTTTTTTGCTAAGATGGGTTTTGATTTTTGGAACAGGATCTGCATCTGTTTGCACAAAATTCTCAACAAAAGAACAGAGTTCATATCCAGATTTCTCATATTCTGCCATGGGGTTCAAAGGAGGGCGCATGGAAGGCATGATGGAGATATTTGAGCTGTTAAATCCTTTAATTTGCTCGTTGCTCTCATCACAACATCCTTTATTGCAACTTTGATTTGAATCGGTTTTCATTTTATTTTCCCTGTTTATAGGTTTGAAAAATAAAAAAAATAAACTGCAAAACCAACAGGCTCACCGTCAATATTACAAATAACAGCATTGGTTGTTGAACTATCACCAAATAATGAGTTTTTGATATCAAACACATGATACTCCAATTAGTTTAAGATAATAATTTGTCTTTTATAGAACAGCTATTGCTGCATCATAATTTGGTTCATTCCCTATTTCAGGAACCTGTTCAGTATGAATAACTTTTCCAGATTCATCAAGTACAACAATTGCTCTTGAAAGCAAACCTTTTAAGATGCCAGTTGTTATAGTCACACCATAATCTTGTCCAAAAGAAGGAGAACGAAAAGTAGAACCTGTTTCTACATTTTCTATACCTTCTGCTCCACAAAAACACGCTCCAGCAAAGGGAAGGTCAGCAGAAACACATAGAACAGCTGTATTTTTTAGATCACTTGCAGACTGATTAAATCTTCTTACAGAGGTTGCACAAGTAGGAGTATCTATGCTTGGGAAGATATTAATAATTAGACGCTTCCCTGCATAATCCTTAAGTGTTGCTTCAGAAAGATCTGCTTTTACAACACAAAAGTCAGGAGCAGCGCTTCCAATTTGAGGCAGTTCTCCAATAGTCTCTATAGGTTTTCCATTTACAGTAATTTTTGACATTTTAATCTCCTTTTTTTGTTATATTCTCTTTTTTACAGAATAAGTATTGAAGTCTGATTATGCAAGGTAGTTTGAAAGCTGTGTTTATTCTCATCCCAAAGCCACATCAAGAATCATCATTACAGAAAAGCCGATCATGGTTGCCATTGTTACTACATCTATGTTGGCATAGTTTTTTTGAGATTCCGGAATTAGTTCCTCTACCACAACAAAAATCATGGCTCCAGCAGCAAAACATAGAGCGTAGGGTAAAATGTTTTGCATTTTCAAGACAAATATTGCTCCGATAACACCAGCAATTGGTTCTACTATACCGGAAGCTTGTCCCATTAAAAAGCTTTTCCCTTTAGACATGCCTTCTCGTCTCAACGGCATTGATACAGCTGCACCTTCAGGGAAATTTTGGATTCCAATACCGATGGCAAGAGCAATGGCCCCTCCAATCGTCGCTGAAGGAAGATTGGCTGCTACAGCTCCAAAAGCAACGCCCACAGCCAGTCCCTCAGGTATATTGTGAAGAGTTATGGCAAGTACTAAAAGTGTACTGCGTTGCCATGAAGTTTTTACCCCTTCTTTTTTATCAATACTTAGACCCGGATGAAGGTGTGGAAGAAATTCGTCAATTAGTCTCATAAAAATTCCTCCGCTCATAAATCCGATGGCTGCAGTCAGCCATGGAATATGCCCCAGCTGGTCCGCCATTTCTATGCCTGGTGCAAGAAGTGACCAGAAGCTTGCAGCAATCATTACACCAGCAGCAAAACCAAGCATTGAATCCATAACCTTCGGGTTGACGGTTTTTGAAAAAAAGACAAGTGCCGCTCCTGCAGCAGTTACGCCCCAGGTAAAGAGAGTTGCAATAAAGGCCTGGGTAACTGGGTTAAATTGTTGTAATAAATCAGCCATTTATATCCTCCTAACAATAATGGTATTCAATTATTCCTCTGAAACCTTGCCTCGCAATGTTTTTGTTTTACCCCGTAGAACCTTTTTATCAATCCGTTTTTTCTGGGATACTTTGCTTGCCTTGGTCGGTTTTCTTTTTTTTTGTACAATAGCAACACTTTTAATCAATTCCCGCAATCGTTTAAGAGCATCTTCTCGATTTTTTTCTTGTGTACGGAATTGCTGTGCCTTTATAACGATCACGCCATTTTTAGTGATACGCTGGTCGTTTAAATTTAACAGGCGTTGTTTATAGAAATCTGGCAGAGAAGATTTTTTGATATCAAAGCGCAGATGAATTGCTGAAGATACTTTATTAACGTTTTGACCACCGGCTCCCTGGGCACGGATTGCCGATAATTCTATTTCATCATCAGGAATGAAAATGTTAAGGGAAATTTTTAGCACTATCAGGTTATCCTTTCCGGTTTTACAGAGTACCCTGTAAACCGTTGCTGGTATTCTTTAGGCCTAAGGCCAGTCAGTCTGACAAATATTTTTCTGAAAAAGGCAATATCTTCATAACCAACTTGATAAGTGATTTCATTGAAGGTTTTACTGCCTTCTTCCAGAAGATCCTTTGCTGTTTGTACTCGTATTTTTTGTAGATAACCCAAAGGGGTGACACCTGTTACTTGTTTAAACCGGCGTTCCAGTGAACGGCGACTTATCTGGTATTTATCGGCTAACAAGTCGTAATCAATTAATTGAGTGTGATGCTGTTCTATCCATTTTTGGGCTTTAATGACTAAAGTGTCATCATGGTTCTTGGAAAAAAGGAAACTATCATAGGGAGTCTGCAATTCTCGCCCTAAGTCTAAGACCATTGTCTTGGCACACTCTACTGCTGCTTGTCTGCCACAGAACTTTTCCACCAGATAAAGGGTTAAATCCAATCCGGCATTTACTCCAGCCGAGCAATAGAGACGACCATGGTCAATGAACATTTTGTCCTGTTTTAAATTAATCTTAGGGTATTTTTTTTGGAACATCTCTGTAAACCTCCAGTGAAGAGTTGCTGATTTCCCATCCAGCAAACCTGCTTCTGCAAGCAAAAACACTCCTGTGCAGATGCTGGCTACTTGGGTCCCCTGGTTGTATTGTTTTAGGATCCAGGGAACCAACTCTGGGTTTTTTTGAAGGATTTTTTTAATATAGGTGGCTGATGCAATGATAATTAAATCTGTTTTACCAACGGTCTCAATTCCGCAATGGGGCTGGATAAGAACATTATTTGAGCATTTGATGGGTTGTCCATCTGGTGAGGCAATAGTGACATCAAAAAACGGGGTTTGCGGAGCATTGCTAACACGGTTCCAGAGTCGCCCTGCCTGATTTAAGATATCCATGGGTCCAAAAATAGTGGTTGCCATGGAATTATAGAGTCCGAGAATAGTTACTTTTTTCATTATTCCACCCGGATAGATCATTTTTTTAACAATATTGCCGATATCACCTCTTATATTGTCGTTTATGCCACTTTTCTTTTTAAAATGCAACTATTATAATCAATTATATTTTATTACCAAAAGGAGACAAAAATATGACAACTGAACAAATTAATGCCGCATTAGCACCATGCGGTCTAAGCTGTGAAAAATGTTTTGCCCATGTGGATGGCGATATTCGTAAATATAGATATTATGGTTGACACA
>JAGLHT010000027.1 GCA_023143455.1 Desulfobacterales bacterium | reverse complement strand
CTATGCCCATGAAGGCATTATCGAAGGTGCAGGCAACAAAACAGATATTCCAATTAAACTTACAGTTAAAGTAGATGGTTCCAATATCCATGTTGATTTTGACGGCACATCCAAACAGGTGGACTGGGGTGTGAATGTAGTTTACAATTTTACCTATGCATATGTTTTCATGGCTATTAAATCAGCTTTTGATCCTGGAATACCTATTAATGAGGGCGCTATCCGTCCCATAACAATGACAGCTCCAGAAGGTTCCATTGTTAATTGTAAATTCCCTGCAGCCGTAGCAGCAAGAATGGTAGTTGGGCATTTTATGACTGAAATGGTTTTTAATGCTCTGGCAAAAGCTGCTCCTGATAATATTATTGCAGGTTCCGGTGGAACTCCTGCCCAGACCAACATATTCCATGGCTCCTTTGCCAATGGTAAGCCATGGCACACCATGATTATCCGTGGTGGCGGAATGGGAGCTTCCTCAAGATTTGACGGCCACCACTGTGCTATTTTTCCGGCTAATGGTGCTAACACACCTGTTGAAATTCTTGAAAGTGATACAACTATGATTATTGAATCAAGAAGCCTGATTGAAGATTCTGGAGGACCTGGGAAACACCGAGGTGGTATTGGTAGGCAAATGATCATACGTTCACCAGAAGACAGTGAAAATCCTGTCGGAACAACTTCCATTGCAGTGCAGGCAGGACGCTATATTTACCCTCCCGAGGGCATATTTGGCGGGAAAAATGGCTCCAAGGCACAATTTCTTAAAAATGGTGAAAATGCTGACCCCAGTGGTTTGACCTTTTGTGAACCAGGGGACAGAATCTCGTTTGTCAGTGCAGGCGGCGGGGGCTACGGTGATCCCTTCGAGAGGGACCCTGAAGCTGTGAAACGCGATGTGAAATATGGTTACGTAAGTATTGAAAAAGCAAAACAAGACTACGGTGTAATTATTGAACCAGGTTCTCTGAAACTTGATCTTACTGCAACCCTGAAACTCCGTAAAAATAAATAATATAGGAGATGAAATGAAAAAAAGTTTTATGCCTGTGTTCAAAGATAAAGAACAACTTTATGATCATCAGCTTGAAGGGCTAAAATGGACACTTTCCCATGTTTACAAGGGGTCTCCATTTTACAGGCAACAATTTGATACAATAGGTCTTACACCGGAAGATATTAAATCCCTTGATGATCTGGAACAATTTCCTTTTACAACGGGAAATGATTTGAAAGAAGGTTATCCTTTTCCTCTTTTATCAGTACCTGAAAAAGATGTAGTCCGTATTCATGCTTCCTCGGGAACCACTGGCAAACGAAAAGTTCTCGCCTATACACAGAATGATTTAGACATATGGTTTGACATGTTTGCAAGATGTTATGAAATGGCAGGGCTTACACAAACGGACAGAGTCCAGATAGCTGTGGGTTATGGTGTATGGACTGCAGGCATGGGTTTTCAGTTAGGATGTGAACGATTTGGAGCAATGGCTATTCCAGTTGGTCCTGGCAATACTGACATGCAGTGCCAGTTCCTTGTCGACATGCAGTCCACAGTTTTCTGTTGCACAGCATCCATGGCACTTCTCATGGCTGAAGAAGTTAACAAGCGGGGCATAGAAGATAAGATTAACCTGAAAAAAATTATTCTGGGATCAGAACGTTGCAGCTCAGCCATGCGGATAAAAATTAAAGATCTTCTGGGGCTTGACGACATGTTTGACATTACGGGTATGACAGAGCTTTATGGACCGGGTGCCGGGCTTGACTGCTCAAAACATGAAGGTATTCACTACTGGGCAGATAAATATATCCTTGAAATATTAAACCCTGACACACTGGTGCCAGTTGAAGACGGGGAAGTTGGTGAAATGGTTATCACCACTCTGTGCAAAGAAGCAGCCCCGCTTGTTCGTTACCGTACAAGAGATCTTACACGAAAAATCACTAAACCTTGTTCCTGTGGAAATATTCTTTTCGTGCATGATAAAATTATGGGACGTTCCGATGACATGATTATCCTCAAGGGTGTCAATATTTACCCAGGACAGATTGATGAGGTATTATCTTCCATTCCTGAAGTTGGAAGTGAGTATCAGCTTCATCTTGAAAGAATGGATGACGGCAAGGATTACATGACTATCAAAGCCGAAGCAAAACAGGGGCTTGAGTCAGCAGATATGGAAGATATTAAAAATAAAATAAAGAAAAAAGTGCAATCAAAGATCATGGTAAACTGTGATGCGGAAATCTGTGTCTATGGTCAATTACCACGATATGCAGGTAAGGCCCAGCGTATCTTTGATAATCGAAATTAAAGAGAGGATAGTATATGAAAGCATTTAAGTATTTATCCCCAAAAACCGTTGAAGAGGCTATTGCTTTCCATGGTCAGCACAGCGAGACATCCAAATTTATTGGTGGGGGAACAGATGTGATTGTCAAACTCAAGGAAGGCTGGATGGAACCTGATTTTTTGATTTCCTTGAAAAAAATAGAAGAAATGAGTGAGTTGCATAAAAATGAAGCTACTCAGGAGCTGTCTATTGGTGCCATGGTTACCCATGCCACCTTAGAAAAATCTTTGATGATTCAAAATGACTATCCCATTATTTATGATGCAGTTTCCAATATAGGATCTTTGCAGGTCAGAAATGTGGGGACCATTGGTGGTAATTTGATTAATGCAGTACCCTCTGCCGATGGTGCCATCCCTTTAATTGCTCTGGATGGAGTAGCTCTTCTTCACGGTCCTGATGGTGAACGATCTTGCGATGTGAAAGACATATTTGTTGCGCCCTATAAAACTATTTTAAAACCTGGAGAGATCCTGAAAAAAATTGCGATTCCGCCTCAAGCTTCAAATACCGGCAGTGCCTATATTAAATTTGGTCGCAGAGCTGCCATGGAACTGCCTTTGATTGGTATTGGAGTTTTGCTGACTTTGGATGAGACAAAGGAAATTTGCATTAAGGCAAGAATCTGTTTAGGGGTTGCAGCACCTGTCCCTATGAGAGCCTTTGGTGCTGAAAAGCTTCTTGTTGGAAAGAAAATTAATGAAGAAATTCTTATTGAGGCAGGCAAAATTGCAGCAGATGAATCCAAGGTCAGAGACAGTGTTCGTGGAAAAGCCTGGCACAGGAAAGAAATGATCCGGGTTCATGTTAGAAGAATAGGACTGAAATGTTTAGAAATTATCAAAAACAACTCTTAGGAGAAACATAACTCATGGCAACAAACATATCTTTTATATTAAATGGCGACGAGATCTCTTATGAGGTCAAGGACCATTGGACCCTTTCACACCTTTTAAGGGAAGAGATGGGGCTTATTGGAACGAAAGAAGGATGCGGTAATGGTGAATGTGGGGCTTGCACTGTTATTGTTGATAAGCTTGCTGTAAATTCCTGCCTTTATCTTGCAATAGAAGTCGAAGGGAAAATTGTAGAGACCATTGAAGGGCTCGCCTCAACAAGCGGAGCATTACATCCGATACAGCAATCTTTTGTGAAAAATGGTGGTATTCAGTGCGGATTTTGCTCGCCTGGAATGATCATGTCCTCAAAGGCATTACTGGATAAAAATCCCGATGCAAATCATGAAGAGATAAAACATGCCCTTGCAGGGAATATCTGCAGGTGTACAGGATATGTACAGATTCTGGAATCAGTTGAAGCTGTTAAAAACATGGGAGGGCAAAATGAGTAAATCAAATAGCGACTTTAGCGTCGTAGGGAAACGGATTCCCAAATTGGATGCAGCCCAGAAAGCCATGGGAAGAGCAGAATATATTCAGGATATCAAGCTGCCAGGTATGTTATATGGAAGAATCCTTTACAGCAAATATGCCCATGCAAATATTGTTAAAATTGACACATCAAAAGCCGTGGCTTTATCGGGAGTACATGCGGTTCTAACAGGAGAAGATGTCCCTGAAAAAATGAAAATGGGATTTATCAAAGACAATCCGCCCATAAAAAAAGGCAAGGTCTGTTCCTTTAGAGATGAAGTGGCTGCTGTCGCTGCCATAAGCCCGGAAATTGCAAAAAAAGCCCTTGACCTTATTGAAATTGAGTATGAAGAGCAGATCGGTATTTTTGATCCTGAAAAGGCCATGGAAAAAGATTCTCCCCTTGTTCATGGACACCTTAAATCAAATGTACTTAAAATGCCATGGGATATTCATTATGGAGATGTTGAAAAAGCAGAAAAAGAATCTGCCTTTGTGGTTGAAGATAGATTTACTACCCAGTGGGTTACCCATTGCTGTCTTGGTACAAGCGGTGCCATTGCTTTGTTTGATGCCAATGACAATTTGACCATTCATACCAATACCCAGATTCCCTCCCTGGCGCAAAAAGATTTCCTTGAATCCTTAAAAGCCATGGGACTTGAAAATAAGCGTGTCAGAGTTATTAAACCGATTATTGGTGGTGGTTTTGGAAGCAAACTTGATACTTATGCTTATGAGCATATTGCCATTCTTCTTGCCCATAAGTGCAGAAAACCTGTTAAAATTGCATTTGACCGGGTTGAAGAATTCAAGGCAACTTCCACAAGGCAGCCTACTATAATTTATATCAAACAGGGTTGTGATAAGAATGGAAAATTGACATTCAGGGATATGAGAATGGTACTGGATAACGGTGCACACACTTCCTGGGGAGCTACAACGCCTTCTGTTATGTTGATGCCTATAAGTTCTCTTTACAGAGTTGAGAATGTAAAATACGTTGCAAAATGTGTTTATACTAACAATACCTATTCCCAGGCCATGAGAGGTTATGGAAATCCCCAGGCAACATTTGCCATTGAAAGCAGCATGGATATGCTGGCTGAAAAAGCAGGCATTGATCGTATTGAAATCAGGAGAATCAACCGTAATCAATCTGGAGATGAAACACCCCAGGGCCTAAAAATAACAACCTGCGGTCTTGAAGAATGTATTGATGCAGTGGAGAAAGAACTTAAGTTTGACGGAAAAAATGAAAAAGGTGTTGGGACAGGCATTGCTTCTTTAATTCATGTAGGTGGCGGAGCAAGAATTTACGGTTCTGACGGATGTGGCGCTATTTTAAAAATGGATGACTACGGTAAAGTAGATGTCTTCACTGGTGGTACAGACATGGGTCAGGGTCTTGACAATATTATAGCCCAGATTGTAGCAGAAGAACTCGGGCTTTTAGCTGAAGATATCAATGTGGTGCATTCAGATACTGATATCTGTCCCTGGGATGTAGGTGCCCATGCCAGCCGAAGCACCTTTGTGGCAGGAAATGCAGCTCTTGGTGCGGCTAAAAAAGTTAAACAAAAAATTCAGAAATTTGCTTCAAAATTATTTGATGTACCTGCTGAAAAAATTGAATTTAAGGATAAGCTTGTATTTGTTCCCGGGGATCAGGAAAAAAGCATGCCCCTAGGCAAACTTTTAAGAAAAGCACACTTTTCTCCGGGCGGAACAATGCTCATGGCTGAGTATTTTTATGATCCTGATAATCAAAACATGGGTAAGGAGCTCAAGGGGAATATGTCCATGACATACTCTTTTGGTGCCCATGGAGCAAAAGTTAAAGTGGATGAAGAAACCGGAAAAGTAGAGGTTCTTGAATACGTGGCTGCCCATGATGTAGGAAGAGCTATCAATCCTTTGCTCCTTGAAGGTCAGGTCTATGGCGGTGTTGTTATGGGGCTTGGCTATGCCCTGACAGAAGAAGTCACAGTCAAGGACGGAGAAATCATGAATGCTAATTTTAGGGATTACAAGCTTTTTACTGCCAAAGATGCAGTAAAAATTAAAGCCCCGATTATTGAAACTGATGATAAGGACGGTCCCTTTGGTGCCAAGGGAATTGGCGAGCCAGGGTGCGTTCCAACAGCTCCTGCCATTGCAAATGCAATTTATGATGCTGTTGGTGTTAGAATTAAAGATCTTCCCATTACACCGGAAAAAGTATTAGTAGCTTTAAAAAAGAAAAATGATTAATTCCATGAAGGAGGATAACAGTGCGGTTACCAAGGTTTGAATATATAGAACCAATCAATTTTGAAGGAGCTCTTGATTTGCTTTATATCCACAAGGATAATGCAAAAGTCCTTGCAGGTGGAACAGATCTTTTGGTCAGGATGAAAAAGGGACTGTTAAAACCAAAAATCATTATAAGCCTTAAAGCCCTGAAGGAATTATCATATATCAAAAAAGATGATTCATATATCAAGATTGGTGCCAGAACATCAATTGCAGATATCATAGCTTCTGATCTCATTAAAAAGGAAGCCTGTGCACTGTTTGAGGCATGTGAGAAAATCGGAGCCGTTACTATTCAGCATTACAGAGGAACTATCGGAGGTAATATCCTCCAGGATAATCGTTGTATTCACTACAATCAGTCTGCTTTCCATCGATCCGGGCGTCAGCCCTGTCACAAGGATGGGGGCAAAATCTGTTATGCCCGAGATGCATCAGACCGATGCAACTCCACCTGCCAGTCTGATGGTGCCACAGCCCTTATGGCATTAGGTGCCAACATAACTCTGGTTAGAAAGGGCACAGAAAGAATAATAGATCTTGATAATTTTTACACCACTGATGGTATTATGCCCTTTGCCATGGAATCAAATGAACTGCTCAAGGAAATTGTCATTCCAATACAAGGTGGTAAAAGTAGCTATAAGCGTCTTGCTTATAGGTCTGCCATTGACTATCCCATTGTTTCTGCCGGTGTTTTTTTAAAGTCCTCTGACACTTCAAAAAATGAGATAGAAGATGCCAGGATTGTTGTAGGCGCCATAGCCAGAGCTCCAATATTTCTTGCAAAGGCTTCATCCTTTTTAAAGGGGAAGAAATTTAACGATATTAGTGCTTTTAAAAAGGCGGCAGATATTTCAATGGATAATGCTTCAACATTTGCAGTACACAATGTGGGTTCAACTCTTGAGTACCGTTGTGCCATGGTATCTGAGATGGTGTTTCAGGCACTAAAAGAGGCAGCAATCGTTACACAGGAATAAACAAATAACGGAGTTTTAAATATGGAAAAAATACTCATCACCTTAAATATAAATGACAAACCCTGTGAGGTTATGGTCTATCCAAATGATACCCTTTTAGAAGTGCTGAGGGATGAACTTGACTTGACCGGATCAAAGGAAAGCTGTGGTGAAGGCGTTTGCGGATCATGTACTATTCATATGGATGATAAACCTGTTAGATCCTGCCTGACCCTTGCCATGGAAGCCACGGGAACAAAGATCAAAACAGTGGAAGGGCTTGCCAAGGGGGATGAATTGTCAAGTCTTCAGCAATCCTTTGTTGATCACGGGGCTGTTCAATGTGGGTTCTGCACTCCAGGTATGCTCATGTCAGCTGATGCGCTGTTAAAAATTAATTCCAAGCCCGATGAAAAAACAGTTCGCAAGGCAATTGCAGGAAATATTTGTCGATGTACTGGGTATACAAAAATTGTCAAAGCAGTTGCCCATGCAGGGAATTCTCAGGATCATTGTCCCGATTGTATCACTTTCAGTAAAGCAAAGGAGTAAAATATGTCTGATTATGCCATTATCGGAAAAAGAATGCCCAGGGTTGATTCCAGGGCCAAGGTTATGGGAAAGGCAAAATTTACAGCTGATCTGAAATTGCCCGGCATGCTGGTGGGAAAAATCAAACGCAGTCCTTATGCCCATGCCCGCATTTTAAATATTGATACATCAAAGGCAGAAGCACTTCCCGGCGTCAAATCGGTTGTCACAGGAAAAGATACTGAAGGTGTCAAGTGGGGGGTGTTTGCTTATACCAGAGACCAGGAGTTTATTCAAACCCAAAAGGTCAGATACATAGGAGATGAAGTTGCAGGTGTGGCTGCTGTGGACGAAGAGACAGCCCTTAAAGCTCTTGATCTTATTGAAGTAACTTATGAGGAACTGCCAGCAGTATTTGATTCTATGGAAGCCATGGCTTCTGAGACTGAACTTATCCATGGGGATTTTCCAAACAATATTAATGTTCATGTGAATATTGATACTGGAAACGTTGATGAAAACTTTAAAAAAGCTCATTATATCAGGGAAGACACATTTGTAGCACCGGAAGAATCCTATTTTCAGGCAGAACCCTATGCAATCGTTGCAAGGTTTGACCATGAAGACTGTCTTGAAATTTGGTGTCCCAATGGTGGTCCGCATATGAAATCTAAACCTTTATCCAATGCATTCAAAATTCCTCTGCATAAGGTAAAAGTAAGGAAAATTGCCATTGGAGGTGCATTTGGTGGACGTTCTGAAATCTGTCCGGTAGACTATATCTGTGCACTTTTAGCCAAAAAGACCAAAAAACCGGTAAGAATTCAGTTTACCAGAGAAGAAAATACAATTGCCACCCGTCAGGGACATGCCATGATCACTACTCATAAAACAGGAGTGGATAAGGATGGGAGAGTTCTGGCAAGAGAAACCACATGCTACATGGATGGAGGAGCATACTCCAGTACTGGTCCCATTGCCACAAGCGTACCATTTCTTTCCATGGAACAGGCCTATAGAATGGGAAGTGTCAGGTACAACGGGTATAGGATTTATACAAATAAACCCATCCGAGGCATGATAAGGACTCACGGACGTGGATTCGCAGCAGGCCTTGACACCCAGCTGGACATGATTGCAGAGCACATTGGTATTGACCCTGTGGAAATTAGGTTAAGAAATTCCCGACAGCCAGGTGAATATACAAGTACGAAATCCTATGTTGATTCCTGTGCCATGGATGAAACCATTCACAAGGCAGTTGAAAAATCAAGGTTTAAGGAAAAATGGGGAAAACTACCACCTTTACATGGCATTGGTATTGGAACCAATTCCGTGCAGACAGGATTTCCTATGGGAATCCGTGGTGGCTCTCAGTCATTTATAAAGTTCAATGAAGACGGCGAAGCAACTGTTATGTCAGGGGTTGTGGATAATGGTCAGGGCAATGACAATATGTTGGTTCAGATTGCAGCAGAGGAGTTAGGGCTTTTGCCCGAAGATATACATCTGGTTTCAGCTGATACAGAGACCACGTCTTCTGATCCTGGATCATATTCCCAGGTCTCAACCTTTGTGGGCGGTCATGCTGTAAAGATTGCGGCACAAAACTGCCGTGCAAAGCTTTTTAAAGTAGCTTCAAAAGTATTAAAAGTGAGTCCTGACAAACTTGTTGCTCAAAACCGTCTGATTTTTGTTAGAGATGACCCTGAAAAATCCATACCTATTAAAAAGGTAGTGAGAATAAGTCTTTTAAACTTTAATTCTGTTAATGCCGAAGGTGGCTACTGGCCCAAGGTGGATATGAAACGCGAATGGGTCAAAAATCCTTATGGTCAGATGTGTGAGGCCTTTTCCTTTGGCACAACCATTGTTGAAGTTAAAGTTGACCCCAACACAGGTCAGGTTGAGGTACTTGAAGCAACTGCAGCTCAGGATGTAGGTTATGCTTTAAATCCTTTGGTTCTTGAAGGGCAGTTTGAAGGTTCAATTGCCATGGGCGGGCAGGGCGGCATGCTCACCGAATACCATGAATGGAATGGCGGCAGATGTATAAATCCAACCATGTTGGATTATAAATTGCCCCTGGCCTGTGATATGCCACCTAAGATTAATAACATCATCGTGGAATCAGTTGATCCTAAAGGACCATACGGAGCCAAGGAAGCTGGAATGTCTATTGCAATGTCAGCAGCCCAAGCTTATAGTGCTGCTGTCAGTAATGCCATTGGAGTGTATATGGATTCTTTTCCCTTAACTCCGGATAAGATTCTTGCAGCAATTAAGAGTAAAGAATCTTAGGGATATGTAAATGAAGAAAATTAAAGTTGAAGATGCAGTCGGTACAATTCTTGCCCACGACATGACGCGGATTATCCGGGGAAAATTCAAAGGAGTCGGGTTTAAAAAAGGTCATATTGTAAAAAAAGAGGATATCGAGGAGCTCTTAAAGATTGGTAAACAATATCTCTATGTTCTTGATCTTGGGAAAGATCAACTCCATGAAGATGATGCAGCATATAGGATTTCAAGAGCTATTTCAGATCAGGATTTTGAATTTTCCGAGCCAAGAGAAGGTAAAATTAATATTAGTACTAAGTGTGCCGGGCTTTTAAAAATCAATGTTGATGCACTCCTTTTAGTCAATAAGATGGATAGTATTATTGTAGCCACATTAAAGAATAATTTTCCCTGTAAAAAAGGAGAGATCATTGCAGGCACACGGATTATTCCATTGACCATACCTGCAAAAAACATAGAAACACTTGAAACGCTGACAAGAGAGACAGGAAGCATTCTTTCTCTGAAGCCATATAAATCTTTAAAAGTAGGAGCAGTGGTAACAGGATCAGAGGTCTATAAAGGGTTGATCACAGATGACTTTGGTCCGTCTGTGGGCAAAAAGATTATTGAAGCCAATTGCACTTTGCTTAAGAAAATTATTGTGCCTGATGATATTACAGACATTTCCAATGCTATCCTGGAGTTAAAAGAACTTGGGTGTGAGCTGATCATAACAACAGGGGGGCTCTCCGTAGACCCGGATGATGTTACACGCCAGGGTGTAATTGCGACTGGTGCCGATGTCACATTTTATGGAAGCCCTGTTTTACCCGGAGCTATGCTAATGGTTTCCATGCTCGGTCATATCCCTGTTATCAGTCTGCCAGCCTGTGTTTTTTATTACAAACAAACTGTTTTTGATCTGATTTTACCAAGAGTTTTGGCAGGAGAAATAATCAGTGAAGATGATATTGCAGCCATGGGTCACGGCGGGTTGTGCATGAACTGTAAGATATGTTACTATCCTGTTTGTTCTTTTGGCAGGTAAATTTGGAGAGTAATGCTATTGAAGTTAACAATAAATATATCTAATAATTTTCATAAACGTGCGCTGAACCTGCTGAGTTTTTTTGTTGCGCTTTTCAGTGCAGGTATCGGTATAGGTGGAGGCACTATATTTGTTTCTGCTTTCATATCTGTTTTTAAATTTGATTTTAAACGTGCAGCAGGCATTTCCCTTGCAACCATTATTTCCATCACATTTGTGGGTGCGGTGTCTCATTTATTCTTTTTTTCCAATCCCCCCCCTGGTAAATATTTTCTTGTTTTTATTCCTTCATGTATCATTGGTACAATAATAGGTTCAAAATTTATTCATAAAGGGAACAACCAGTGGCTCAAATGGATTTTTGCCATTTTTCTTCTCATTGCAAGCCTTCGAATCCTAAAACTTGTTGATTTTCCTTTTTTAATGTTTTCAAGCCTGAGTGAGATATCCTGGATTCATGAGGCCATTTTTATCATGGCTTTCGGAATCATCACCGGTATAATCGCAACGTGGCTGGGTATTGGCTGCGGACTGCTCATTATTCCATTTTTTGTAATTGTGATGGATTTTAACGTGCATGAAGCTATCTGCCTCTCTTTAACTACCATGTTTTTTTTAACAACATCAGCCACACTCATGCACCACAAGCTTGCAAATTTAGATTTCAAATCATTTAAGGCTTTATTCCTCCTGTCTCTTGTAGGTGCTGTGACTGGCTCTGCCATATCCGGTCTATTGCCGGGTTTTTTTCTTAAACAAGTATTTGGCATTATTCTGATTATGATTGCCTCTACATATCTGTTACAACCGATATTCCGGGTAATAAAGATAAATAGAGAGACAAGAAAAACCCTATATAAGGAAATATAAATGTCGAAAAATATATATGACACTTTGAAAAAAGCTTTAGAAGAAAAAATAATCTTTTATGATCTTGCAGATCAACCTATTGACATCTCATGCAAGGCGCTTTCAGCAAGACAGGCAATTGGAACTCCTGATCATGATGATTACCCCATTATCAAAGGCAAAGAGGTCATGGTTGAGGCAGATTTTCTCAATGCAAAAGGCCAGAGCTTTACAGATGAGTTCGAAAACAGGTCATATCGTGTTAAAGACCTTTTATCAATGGATCTTTTTACAAACAGGGAACGAGCTTCTTTTATTGCAGGGTTGAATGCTGTTTATCGGTATCTTGACCTTATTGAAAAGACCATTCACTGCAAGGACAAGGAACCGGTTCTTTGTGCAAAAAAACTTCCTGACATTATCCAGAAAGATTCAAAGGTTTTGTTGGTTGGACATCAGCCACGGTTTCTTGAAAAACTTGCATCTCATTGCAGTGTCCGTGCGGTGGATCTTGACAAGGAGAATGTTGGAAAAGAATTTTTTTCTGTCACCATTGAACCTGAAGAGAATACAAAAGAAGCTATAAAGTGGTGCGACATGATATTTGCAACTGGTTCGACCATTGTCAATAACAGTATTTCAAACTTTATTGATGTGGGTAAACCTGCTGTTTTTTATGGAGTAACCATTTCAGCCCCTGCAAAAATTCTTAATCTTACAACTTTTTGTGAATACGGGCATTAAAATAAAAATGAAAACAATTAATATCTCAGAATTAACCATTGCTATAAAAGGGGCAGGGGAAATGGCTACTGGTATTGCCTGTCGCCTTTTTCAATCAAATTTTAAATATATCTTTATGATGGAAATTGAAAACCCTATGGCTGTCAGAAGGCGGGTTTCTTTCTGTGAGGTAATCCAAGAGAGGACAGTCGTCGTGGAAGGTGTTAAGGCAAAAAAAGTCTTGCAACCAAATGATTTTCAAACTGCCTGGGGCATGGATCAAATTCCAGTCATTGTTGATCCGGATTGGAAGTCTGTTAAATTAATTAAACCCCATGTGGTAATTGATGCTATTATTGCTAAGAAAAATCTGGGGACAAATTTATCTGAAGCTTCTCTGGTGATTGGACTGGGACCAGGGTTTGAGGCAGGTAAAGATGTTCATATGGTTATAGAAACCAATCGGGGTCATAATCTTGGAAGGGTTATTCTAAAAGGATGCCCCGAACCTAATACCGGTGTCCCAGGCAATATCAGCGGGTATACAAAAGAAAGAGTTCTCAGAGCTCCGTGCTCAGGCATATTCAAGACTTCTTTAGCTATCGGCACTCTTGTCAAGAAAAATGATGTGATTGGTTATGTTGATGATAAGCCGGTCATTACTCAAATAGACGGTGTGATTAGAGGGCAGATACGAAATAATACCAGGGTTAAGAAGCAACTTAAAATTGGGGATATTGATCCCAGAGGAAATATTGAATATTGCACTACTATTTCGGAAAAAGCACGGGCAATTGGCGGTAGTGTGCTTGAGGCCATTTTAAGGGAATATAATCGATGACAACCATTCTCGAAAGGATCTGATAATGTTAACAAAAGCGTTTATTCCATACAAAGGCTATTATTCAAGCCCATTTTCCAAATGGCAGGGTAGTATGGCTAATGAGCATTCCATTGTTCTTGGATCTGAAACTGCTAAAAACTGGCTTGATACAAAAGAGATCAGACCGGATGTCTTTGATTATTTAATCCTCGGCGCGACAGTGGGCCAACCCCATATGTTTTATGGAGGATCCTGGGCAGCTGCTTTGATTGGGGCGGAGAATATTTCAGGTGTTCTTATAAATCAGGCGTGTTCAACTTCAACCACTGTTATATTCCAGGCAGCTATTGGTATTGAAACAGGTCTTTATCAAAACGTATTCACGTTGATGACAGACCGTTGTTCAAATGGACCGCATACTATCTGGCCAAACCCCAAAGGTCCTGGGGGGCAGGTAATTTCAGAAAACTGGGTAATGGATCAGTTCAATAATGATCCCTGGGCAAAGAATGCCATGATTCAAACTGCTGAAAATGTTGCAAAAGAAACTGGTGTCACAAGAGAGCAATGTGATGAAGTGGCTTTGCGGAGAAGTGAACAATATTCAGATGCTTTGACCAATGATCGTGAATTTCAGAAAAAATATATGTTTCAAGTTTCCATTAAAGTATCTAAGAAGAAAGCTATTCAAATAGAAGCAGATGAAGGAATTATGCCTACCACAAAGGAAGGACTTGAAAGCTTAAGACCAATATTGCCAGACGGCTCTCACACTTTTGGCTCCCAGACCCATCCTGCTGACGGAAATTGTGCTCTGATTGTTACTACAAAAGAAAAAGCATCAGAAATAAGTCAGGATAAATCTAAGGATGCACAGATTATCTCTTATGGATTCTCACGAGCAAAAAAAGGATTCATGGCAATGGCAGTTGTACCTGCTGCCCAAATGGCTTTAGACAAGGCCGGCATCTCCATAAAAGGTGTTAAAGTAATCAAAACTCACAACCCCTTTGCTGCCAACGATATCTATCTTGCAAATCAGATGAACATTGATGTGAATGGATTTAATAATTTTGGGTCTTCTTTGATATTTGGTCATCCCCAAGCTCCAACAGCCGGACGACTAATTATTGAAGGTATTGAGGAATTGGCTGATCTGGGCGGAGGATATATGCTCTTTACCGGCTGTGCAGCAGGAGACACCGGAGCGGCTATTGTATTAAAAATAGGTGATTGAAAATAAATTTAATAAATATATGAATTTTAGATAATTTACAGGGGATAATAATATGCGTGCATTGATAATAGGTGGAGTCGGTGGTATGGGCCAGGGTGTTGCAAGGGATCTGATAAAGCAGGAACAGGTTACAAAGGTTATTTTGGCTGACTTATATCCTGATCCTGAAAGACTATCGCCTAAATTACGTGATAGTGAAAAAACAACTCTTATCAAAATGGATGTAAATGATCATAACACCATGGTAAATAGCTTCAAAGAAGTCGATGTTATTATCAATTGTGCAGGGCCATTTTACAAGACTGCCGTGCCTGTAGCAAAAGCCGCTGTAGAAGCCAAGATAAACTATATTGATATCTGTGATGATTATGAGGGAACCGAGATTCTTTTTAACTCTGATATTGATAAAATGGCAAAAGAAGCAGGTATTACAGTTCTTACAGGAATGGGATCGGACCCCGGGACCAACAATATCCTGGTTAAGTATTATGCAGACCGTCTGGACCAGGTTGATGAGATTTATCTATATTGGGTCGTAAGTATTGCCGAGCTTGCAGGAGCTGCCTGGGATCACAGTCTTCACATGACCCTTGGGAAAATTCCTCAATATATTGATGGAAAACTTGTCTATGTAGAAGGCGGAACTGAACCAGCAGCAGAAAAATTTCTTGATCCGCTTGGCACCTGTCATGTCCGCTATGTTGGTCACCCCCAGCCCTTGACACTGCCAAAATACATTAAGGGTGTTAAAAATGTAATTATTAAAGGAGCTCTTATTCCTTTATGGGTGGATGAATTGATACAAGAACAGAAAAATACAGGACTTTTAAGCACAGAACTCATTGATATCAAGGGAACCAAAATAGCACCCTATGACCTTACATTAAAACTTTGGGAAGAAACAATCCCAAAAGATAGGGATAACGGTCCCCAGTCCTCCGGTCTTAAAGTTATTGTTAAAGGGGAAAAAGATGGTAAAAAAGTTACCTACATAGCTGACATGGTTGGTAGAATGGCACCGGGAACAGGTTTGCCCGCCTCAATTGCATCGCTTATGATGGATGCAGGAGATGTAATAGTAAAAGGTGTAGTAGCACCGGAAGGCTGTATTGATCCTGAAAAATTTATCGGAATATTTTTAAAAAGAGGTGCAAGAATTCATCAGACCCAAACAATTTCATCCATGTTTGAAATTTAATATAGCACAGGCGATTTCCCATGAAAGAGACACCAAAATTAAATATTACTAAAAGTCTGGAACTTTTTAAAGAAGCAAGCACACTTATTCCCGGAGGAGTGCTGGGTGCCAGGAAGCCGGGTGATTTTATTGCCGGAGAATATCCCATATTTCTTGAATCAGGCAAAGGCGCACATTTGATTGATGTTGATGGCAATGAATTTATTGATTTCCTATGCGGTTATGGTCCCATCATCCTGGGTTACCGTGAAGAAGAGGTTGATGAAGCAGTTTATAAACAGATCAAGGAGAAAGGATTCTGTTTCACCCTGACCCAGAAATATCAGAATAAGCTTGCAAAAAAACTGAGTCAGATAATACCTTCCTCGGAAATGAGTATTTTCTTAAAAACTGGCTCTGATGCAACCACAGCCAGTATCCGTATTGCAAGGGCACATACGAATAAACTTAAAGTGATGCGCTGCGGTTACCATGGCTGGCATGACTGGTGCATTGAAATGAAAGGCGGAATCCCAAAAAAATTCTTTGAAGATGTCTTTGAATTCCAATACAATAGACTTGACCAGCTTGAAGAACTTATGAAAACTCACGGGAGTGATACTGCTGCTATAATAATGACTCCTTTTGGCCACCCCAACCATCAGGAAATGCAGACACCAGCGCCAGGATTCCTTGAAGGGGCAAGAGATCTTGCAGACAAATATGGCGCAGTTCTCATTTATGATGAAATCAGAACATGTTTTCGGCTTAGAATGGGTGGTGCCCAGGAACTTTATAATGTAACTCCTGATTTAACAGCTCTTGGAAAAGCCATGGCAAACGGATATCCCATTTCGGTTGTGACAGGTAAAAAGGATGTCATGATGGCAGCCGAAAGCAAGTTGTTTATTTCTTCCACCTTTTTTCCCAACAGTGAAGCCTTTATTGCAGCGCTTAAAACCATTGAAATCCTTGAACGGGATAATGTGCTTGCCAAGATATGGGAAATGGGCGAACGGTTCATGGGAAAAATCCAGACCTTGATTGACAAGCATGACGTGGGCGCGGAATTGACAGGTGTAGCCCCCATGTTTTATATCACCTTTAAAAAGGAAGAAACAGGCTCGTACAAAGCTAAAAGAAAGGACTTTTATACACAGCTAATAAGAAAAGGATTCTTTTTAACACCCTTTCACCACGCATATATCTGCTATCGCCATACTGAAGAAGATCTGGAAAAAACTTTGAATGCTATTGATGAATCCCTAAGCTTTATAAGAGATAAATATTAAAAAATCTTCAACCTTGCCCTGAAACACATGGGGCAGGTTGAATGCCCTAAATTTTCCTAAATGGGAAAACTCAAGTTTTTAATGAAAGCTTCTTGAAAATTTTGGTTGCAGGCAAGATCAACTGCTGTAATCATTTCTGCCATCTGTATTGATTTCTCAAGAAAGGTGTGATCGCACAAGACCATAATAGCTCCGGCTCCAGCTGAGTTCCCTGAAACTTCGATTCGGCTCAAATCCATGACCGGGATCATTCCAATCGTCATCATATCAGCCTTGTCAACAAAAGCACCAAAAGCACCAGCAATGATAATTTTTTCAGGCATATATAGTCCAGCTTTTTTAAGTAGAAATTCAATCCCAGCAATCAATGCTGCCTTACCAAGTTGGACAGATCGGATATCCTTTTGACTAATGAAAACGTCAGAGCCATCCTGAGAGAATTTTTTAGGAACTATAGTGTATTGCATTTTTCCTGAGGTGTCTTTCTTTAATGCTGTAAGATTAATCTCTTTTTTAAAAGCTCCGGAAGTCTCTAAAATATTATTTTCACACAATTGTGCCACGGCACTGATAACCCCTGTTCCACAGATCCAGGATGGTCTTAGTTTGGAAGATTTTAATGGATTGATAAATGTATATTCTGGTAAACTTTTCTGGTTTTTTATTTGAACCTTATTGATGGCACCGGGGATAGCCTGCATTCCGCAGGATAAAGATGCACCTTCAAATGCAGGTCCGGTTGCGCATGAAGTTGCAAAGAGCCTGTCTTCACCCTTAAGCAACAATTCTCCATTAGTACCAAGATCAATAAGGAGAGTCCCTTCTGGCTGATTGTCCAGGTCAACCGCAATGGCTGCACTAAGAATATCTCCTCCAATGAAACCAGATACCTGGGGTAATAGTTGAATTGGAAAATCTTCTAATTGAAAACTCAGGTTATTTGATTGGATACTTTTTGCTTTATAAAAAGCAGGTAGATAAGGTGAAACTCCAATCGATTTTGGATCAACACCCGCCAATATATGGATCATTGTCGGATTACCAACTACCACCATTTTTGAAACGATGTTTTCTTCAAAATCAAGTGAAATTAAGAGTTCTTTAATCCCCCATTCTATTGCCCTGACAACTAGTTTTTGCAAACGTCCAAGGTTTTTCTTCTCTTTGCCGATAGCGCTAATACGACTCATGACGTCATCCCCATACAACACCTGGGGGTTTTTTACTGCTAATGAAGAAAGAATCTTACCCCTGGCAGTGTTACACAGGTAAATCGCAATGGTTGTAGTGCCGAGATCCACGGCAATGCCGTAGCATTCCTTTTCATTAACATTTTCAAACCTTCTCGTGAATTTTTGAGGAAGAGAGACAGGCGCTTTGCTGATAATATGGGAGGACAGCATGGAAGATTCAGGTATTTCAATCTTAATATCTTCTGAAACCTTATATGTGCAGGCGTTTATTTGTTCATGATCTTCATTATTTAAGATCATTTCGACCCGACATTTTCCACAGATTCCTTTACCGCCACAATCAGATCTTAAAAAAATGCTCTCATGCATAAGTACTTCCATCAAGTTTCTTCCGGGTTTTGTTTCTATACGTTTGCCATGTGGTAAAATAGAAATATGAAATTTTTTATTTAACATTTGGGTTCTTCTTCTTTTTTCATCTGGCAATCATTATTTTTAGAACAGACCTGGCAAGTTGTACCAACCTGGGCAGCATCATAACCTGGTCCCACACCAATAAGACATGAAACTGTTTTAAAAGGTGATAAGACAGCATCATCTCGAATTTTTACATTGATTTTTTCAAGGGGCAAAAGCGAGCACAGCTTTATCTGCTCTTCCAGATTCCAGCCGTGAACTGAGCCGGGACTCAGGAACGGACTAACTCCCCATCTCAGAGTTTCAGCCTGTTCCTCGGCTATTTGCTTGACTACCAGTCTTGCTTTGTCAAGAACTATCAAACCAATGTAGTCAATAAGATATGCTTCCAGCAAATCTCCTTTTGATGAGGATATATTTGATTTTTGTTCAAGCTCTTGTCCTGCAGTGTAAACTGAGATTAATGCATATCTGGCAGGGGTTAAGAATTTGATGGAATATCCGAAATCAAAATTCGCCAAATAGTTGTGATTTTGAATGATATTTCCTATATTATTTCTACCGGCATTTTGGAATTCAAACCATTGGTATACAGTTTTTGGCTTCCAGGTACCTTTGACCATACCAAGTGTTCTCTCAGCTATTTTCAAAATTTCTGGGCTATTACCCAAGGTTTTAATTTTTTGTTCAAGATCCTGAACAGTCACATCAACTTTTATAGAGGAGAGCACTTGGGGTTGTGTATCAATTATAATCATATGCTTTAATAAAAGTAGCAGACCTAGTAGCTAAATAAAATATCGTTTTCAAGATAGGCCTGTTCAAGTTTTTCCTGATGATTTTTCAACTCCTTTCCCATATCCGCCGCAAGGGTATGGACCAGATAATTAATCATGCTGATCATGGAGGCTGGGTTCCCGAGGAAAGGGATTGTTTTTAAAGGTGCAATAAGAACATGATCACTGAATTGGATTAATGGGCAAGATGAACTGTCTGTAATCAATATCAGTTGCAATTTATGACGCTTAGCAAGTTTTCCCATTCTGATTATCTCATTAGGATATCTTGATGTAGCAATAACGACAACCGCTGTTTTTTGAGAAGCAAATACCAACTGGTCAATAGTTGTTCTATCACTTCCTTTAAAAACCCTCACATTTTTTCTTACTTTGGCAAGAGTCCAGCCCATATAAAAGGCCGGTGCATAAGAAAGTCTTGAGCCTATAATATGAACGGCCTCAGATTCTTTAAGTATCCTCTTGATTTTTTTCACTTCTGTTAGATCGATATTTTTAGTCATTGCTTTGATATTTTCAATATCCTGATTGGTAATCCTTTCAAGCTCCGCATCTTCACTGCGCACAACAGGATTAGTAAGTCTGTTTCTTTCAATCAGGGTAAGTTCGGTATCAATGAGTTCTTTTAATGCCTGTATAAACAATGCATAGCTTTCATATTTCAATTGCCTGACAAATCGGACGACTGTGGCCTCACTGACCCCTACAGCAGTGGCAAGTTTTCGTGTTGTCATAAAAACGGCTTTATCCGGGTTGGACATTACAAAGTCAGCCAGCATTTTTCCTTTGGAGGTCAACTCGGAATAGTGTTTGTTAATAATTTTATTTAAAGAAGTTCCCTTTTTTCCCATGCATACCTCAAAAAGTGAAAAGATTAACATTTGTAGATTTGTTACATTTTTATTCAATGTTGTCAAGTTATTGCTCAATTATGATATCAATACTTGTCAAAATCTATTAATTTGAATTATATTTATCCAATATTTCATATTTTTACTTGATTGCCAACATGGAACTAAACCCGGAGAAATTATGATAACATATTATAAATATAAGCAAATCGTTCTTTTTTAATCAAAATTACAAAAAAAATATGTAACAAAAGCCATCAAATTATTTTTACTTGACAGATATTGTTATTTGTGACAGTTTTTTTGTTAATATTATAATAATCAGGAGGTAAAATTATGATGATAAAAATTCCAATATGCCCAGAATGCAAAAAGGAATTGTCATTAAATTCAACCCACTGTCATCATTGCTCAAAATCAATTTCAGATATAAAATTTCGATCGGTTTTTAGCTGGAGTTGGATTGAAAGGATTTCTCTTCTCTTTTTAGTTTTGATGTTAGTTTCATTTTTTATGCCATGGTTTCCCGGTAAATTTCTTTCCCAGGAAAATCCCTTGTCCCCACTTAGTATGCTTCTGCATATGGTGGACCTGGAAGTGGAATTTCTTGACTCATATGATGTTTTAAGAATGATATTAATTGTGCCGTTGTTCTCTCTTGTTCTTTTTTTAATGGTTTATCTGGGTGACAAGCTTAAAACTACTCCATTTCCCGGCATATTTCTTATTGTCTGTATCCTTGTGTCCATTTTTATCTTCATTTTTCAAACCCTGTCAGGTTTTTTCCAATGGGGAGCGGCCGCTATTTTTCTTGGAGGATTTTTATACTATTTGCAGAACTGCTATAAAAAAGGAACGCTTGGCAGAATATCTTATTATCTATTAACCATTTTTATGCTGATCTCCATTTTTCTTTATCTTTTTGATTTGTCAAAAAGCTTTTATGCCAATCTTGATCCCCTTTTGCTGGCAGAAACATTTGGATTCTTTATGACATGGGCGCTTTCCGGATTGCTTGTTCTATTTGCCATCCTATATAATATCCGCTCTGTTGAGGATTTCTGGATTGTCCTATTTGCCTTGTGTTTTTCTTTAATAGCCTACTCAACCATGGTTCAACCTTTTTTTGTATCCGGCCCACTAAAGTTTTTTGCAGATAACCTTAATGAAACATTTATTCATTTGATTGCCCATATACGTATTGTCGGGATTGCCCTGATCATTGCTATTGTGACAGGTATTCCTTTGGGGGTCTATATTACACGTCATCCAGGCGCTGCAGGGATTGTTCTTTATATATCAAGCATTCTCATTACCATACCCAGTATTGCCATGTTTGGATTTATGATGCCAATTCTTTCAAGCCTTGACAATGCATGGGATGCGGTCAGCGGGATCGGGATCGGGGTTGTTCCGGCAATCGTTGCGCTGGCACTGTATTCCCTGCTTCCAATCATCAGGAACACCTATATTGCATTAAAAAATGTGGACCCGGCCACCATTGAGGCCGGTAAAGGTATGGGGCTGACAAATTTCCAGTTGCTTATCCAATTGCAAATTCCCTTATCCGCACCCATTATAATGGCAGGGGTCAGAACCGCTGTGGTTATGGGGATTGCCATTGCTGCCATTGCTGCATACATCGGTGCTGGCGGGTTAGGGCTTTTTGTAAGCCAAGGGCTTGCGATGTCAACCAATAATTCAGTTATCGCAGGTGCTATTGCTATGAGTTGCCTAGCTATTGTAGCGGATATCTTTTTGGCAAAAGTAGAGGAATGGGTTACGCCGACTGGCCTTAAAGTCAAACAGGCAACAGAATAGAATAAAGGAGAAAATTATGGGAACGATGTTAAGCCTTCAGAAAGTAACGAAAATATATCCTGGAGCCGGGCATATAAAGGCTGTCAATGAGCTCTCTTTTGATTTGGAAGAAGGAGAGATATGTACAGTAGTCGGACCTTCAGGGTGTGGCAAAACCACTGCAATGAAAATGATCAACCGCCTGATATCCATCACCAGCGGAAAGATTATTATCGACGGTAAAGATATCTCCAGACTCAACACCATAGAACTTAGAAGAAGCATCGGGTATGTGATTCAAAACATCGGGCTATTTCCCAATATGACCATTGGCGAGAATATTGCCATTATTCCGAAGCTATTAAAATGGGATAAGGCAAAAATCGATGAAAAAGTCCAGCGCTTGCTTGAGATTGTCAACCTTGACCCGGATGAGTTCCGGGACAGGTATCCAAAAGAACTTTCCGGCGGTCAACAGCAGCGTATCGGTGTTGCCAGAGCCATGGCCGGAGATCCTCCCATCATGCTAATGGATGAACCATTTGGCGCCATTGACCCCATTAACAGGGACCATTTGCAGAATGAATTTTTAAAAGTGCAGGAAAAAGTAAAAAAAACCATTATATTTGTCACCCACGATATTAACGAAGCCATTAAAATGGGAAATAAAATCTGCCTGTTAAAAGACGGGCACCTGGTTCAGTTTGCCTCTCCAGAAGAGATACTGACCCATCCCAAAAACGATTTTGTTGCTGACTTTGTTGGGGGGGATCGGACACTCAAACGCCTCAACCTGTTTACGATAAAACGTGCAATGAAAGACAACCCGCCCACCATACATCAGGACGAAACCATTGAAACTGCACAAAATATGTTTGCAAAAATAAACTCTCGATACTTGATTGCCGTTGATGGCGAGGGAGTTCTTACGGGCATAATTGACAAGCAAGGCATCACTGATAAGGTAACCCATGTAAAAGATGTTGTTTCACCAACAGAGGCGTGGTTGATTGCTCATGCCAGTCTAAAGGACGGTCTTTCTGAAATCTTCACCCATGATTATGGATTCCTTGTAGTCGTGGATGACACTAAAAAAGTGCTTGGCTGGCTTCATACAGAAGATATAAAAGAAACCTTGAAAGGATAGAATTATGACCTTACGAATCTGGTTTCAGCTGGTTAAAAAGTTAGTACCACTTTTTCTAACAATTCTTTTTATTTCATGGCTTTATAACTACTACGGGGCATGGGACTACACCATTAAAAATATCCCGGAGTTTTTCAGGTTGATTGTTGAACATTTTACCCTGGTTATTATCTCCATGGTCTGTGCCGTTCTTGTTGGGGTAACCCTTGGGACCATGATGACCAGGAAGAGCATGGAAAATGCCTCTTCGACCATTATGACCGTGGTAAATGTATGGCAATCAATCCCATCCCTTGCTGTGCTTGCCCTGGCTTATGGGTTTCTGCCCCTCATCGGTCTTTCCGGCATTGGCATGACACCGGCGCTGATTGCACTGTTTTTACACGCTGTCGCTCCAATTGTCAGGAATACCTATTCCGGGATTGATGCGGTGAGTAAAGATGTCATAGAAGCTGCCACAGGAATGGGAATGACCAAAAGACAGATCCTGTTTCAGATTGAGCTTCCCAATGCTTTGCCCGTGATTGCAGGCGGGGTCAGAACTGCGACTGCTATCATTGTGGGAACCGCTCCTCTGGCATTTCTGATCGGCGGCGGGGGCTTGGGTTTTTGGATATTCACCGGTATCGACCTGGTCGATACGGGTATTATGATAGCAGGTGCCGTGCCCGTAGCTCTTATTGCTATGCTCTTTGATTTTTGTTTGGCTCGATCTGAAAAGTTTTTTATTTCAAGAGGGGTCCAAACAATTGAAGTCGAAACAGTTTAACGGTTTTTGAGGCCGGACATGCATTAATTAGAATCTGGCCATGTTGTGTTGCGTGTGTTTTACCCGTAACAATAAATGATAATTTTTATTTTTCTGGAGGATTTAACATGAAAAAACTGATTCTTTTACTGACCGCAATAACATTTATTGTTATTCCCATGTCAGCTATGGCTAAAACACCCGTAAAAGTTGCATCCAAGGGTTTTACCGAGCAGGTCATCCTGGGTAAAATAATGGTCAACTTGTTAAAAGACAGGGGGATTCCTGTCGAAGATCGTACAAGCCTTGGAGGAACAAATGTCAATCGTGAAGCTTTAGAACAGGGACAGATTGATGTTTATATGGAGTATACTGGAACGGCATGGCTTTCATTGTTCAAAAAAACAGAAGTCATCCGTGATGCAGTTGAGCTCTATGCCAAGGTAAAAGCAGAGGATGCAAAAAATGGTCTTGTATGGCTTGCACCAGCAAAATTCAACAACACTTATGCCATTATCATGAAAGCCTCTACTGCTGATGAGCTGGGGATAGGCTCCCTGTCAGAATGGGCTGCCTGGACAAAAAAGAACCCCGGAAAAATGAGCGTTTCCACCGGGGCAGAGTTCTATTCCAGGGCTGACGGATTTAAGGGTATGATGGGATATTACGGCCTTACATTCGGAAAGGACATCCCGGATGCAAATGTTTTAAAAATGGAAGACGCCCTTGCTAAAAAAGCGGTCAGGGATGGTCAGGCGCATTGCGGAATGGCATTTGCCACTGATGGTGAAATCCAGGATTATAAGCTGACTGTTCTTGATGATGATAAAAACTATTTTCCCATCTACAATCCCGCACCGGTAATCAGGGCACAAGTTCTTAAACAATATCCGGAAGTCAAGTTTATCCTAAGCGAAATTGGCGCCTCCCTTGACACGGCCACCATGACACGACTCAATTACAGGGTGAACGTAAAGGGTGAAAAACCAGAAGCCGTTGCCAAAAGCTGGCTTACAGGTGTTGGACTGATCATTAAAAAAAGTAAATAACCCAGTCGTCTTAAATACCCGGGTGATAACATTTTTCGGGTATTTAGGACATTTTCTTTTTAAATTCAATATTTTACAAGCCCAAAGAATTTTTTCAATTTCCCCAAAGCCTTTCTGATGGGGTTGGAAAATTTTTTTGAATAGCTGTCAATAACACTTTGGACCTCGTCTGATACAAAAACATCCTGAAACAACCAGTTTTTGTATTTTGAGATCCAGATATAAAAATCTGTTTTTGTCCTGTGGGGAAACTTCCCCATAATACTGTTTTTGGTGATCAAAGTAACCATGGGCGAATAAATATTGTCAAACCAAGACATTGATGCTTCTTCAATGCTGACTTGGTTTTTCCCCTTTTTTATCAGATAAAACCTGTGCCGCTGTATATGTTCCATAAGAATAGGATATCCCCCCAAAACAGTCAGGTGAAGGTCAGGATTCCTTGTCTTTTTAAGCCCTGTTTCCTTTAAAAATAGCTGGTAGGTTTGAAGGATGGCAATTTGTTCAATGTCTGTTTTGTCGTCAAGGGAAAAGTCACAATTATATTCAAATACCTTTGCTTCAATAAAGCTCCTTTTTTTAGCCGTTGCCACCGATACCCTGTGGTGGCCATCCTTAACAAAATACGCATTACACACTTTGTAAAGTTCAACAGGTGGCAGATCCCTACCGGATTCAACAGCAGAATCAATCTGTTTCCAGCGGTTTCTTAAATTCTCGTCCAAAGGGAGAAAATGCCGAGTGAAATTTCTATAACGTCCCTGACTGCCAACGATTGAATCCAAAGACACTGATCTAAGCCCAATATCTTTTCCATACCACAGGTCGAGTTTTTCTTTGATTTCATCAAAAGGGAGTAGGCGTTTGGATCTTCTGAGTAAAAGATCTTTGAGTTCCTGGGTAAACGCTTTTGATATTGCTTTTGAAAATGCTATATCAGACTTATATTTTGATGTTACATCTTTATTTTGTTTATTATTAAAAAGGACCATGAATTATATGTCTAAAATCCTGTAATGGTTGATAATCAATATTTCAATATCTTTTTATTTGATTATATTTTTTCAAGAAACATTAGTCAACACGTTTCAATAACACATATAAATATTCATATTTTTGATAAGTTTTGTTACATTTTACTTGACAGACACTCAAGATTATGCCATTTAAACTTTAAATCAAAATAAAATTTAGATGATTTTTTGTGTTCATCTTTAAATTATTTTGGATGATGTGAAATAATTTAGCAAGGAGATTGTTATGAATTTAATGGGCTTACAGGGTGGTCAGTATCGCCCCTTGTCACCGGAGCAAATCGAAACTATTCATCAAGCATCCCTTCAGGTGCTTGAAAAAACAGGAATTACCTATGAATCAGGATTGGAAGATACCGTTCAAATGCTTGAAGACAACGGTGCGACCATTGATAGAGATAAAAAAAATATCAGGTTTCCAAAGAGTTTGATTTCCGAACAGGTGGCTAAAGCACCTGAAAAGGTTGTTCTTTGCGGTCAGGATTCCAAAAATGATCTTCATTTAACTGAAAACCGTGTCCATCTTGGAACCGGGGGGGCAGCCATCAAAATTCTTGATCCGGAAACAGGCGAGGTCAGATCTACAACCCTCAAGGATCTCTATAACGTTTCACGGCTTGTGGATCAATTGGACAATATTCATTTTTTGGTTAGACCCTGCATCCCGACAGACATTGAAAAAGCAGATTATGATATCAATATGTTTTATGCCTGTCTTTCTGGTTCTTCCAAACATGTCATGTCCGGTGTCAATGATGAACAAGGACTTCATGATGTCATTGAAATGGCATCCATGATTGCCGGCGATTTTAAAAGCCTTCAGGAAAGACCCCTCATCTCCATTATTACCTCCTTTGCCATCAGTCCTTTAAAACTGTGTACCCAGTCAACGTTGATTATGCAGGAAGCAAATAGAAACCTAATCCCGGTAGCCCTTTCATGCGCGCCCATGGCAGGATCGACGTCTCCATTGACTATGGCAGGTACTCTGGCCCAGATTCATTCAGAACAACTTGCCGGTATCACCATCTGCCAGCTAACCAACCCCGGTGCTCCTTTGCTTTACGGCGGTATTCCCGGCATGGCAAATCTCAAAACAATGGGGTATTCAGGTGGTGCTGTGGAATGTGGCATGATGAATGCTGCCATTCACCAAATGGCACATCATATAAATGTGCCCAATTACAATTCATCAGGACTTACCGATTCCAAGGTCCCAGATGCCCAGGCAGGATATGAAAAAGCTTTAACTGCTGTACTTGCTTCCATGGGCGGGTCAAATTATATTCATCACAGTGCCGGTATGCTTGAATCCATGCTCACCATTGCCCACGAACAGTTTGTCATTGATGATGAAATTATTGGAAACTGCTGCAAGGTTCTTAAAGGAATTGAAGTTGATGCAGAGCACCTTGCTCTTGAGGTTATTGATGCCATTGGTCCCGGTGGCAATTTCATGACAGCGATGCATACAATGTCCCACATGAGAACAGAATACTATAACGGTAATGGAGTGACCGACAGAAGAAGCCGTGGAAAATGGGTTAAAGAAGGTAGCCTTGATGCCCGCCAAAGGGCAGCCGGCATCGCAAGAAAATTACTCGAAACACCTGAATCGTGTTGTATCCCTGAAAAAATTAATAAAGAAATAAAAGAAAAATTCAATATATTACTATAGTGTTTAATCACAATTTAAAAAAGGAATATCGCCATGACTGATTTTAATAAAATAAAAGAGACTCTGGTTAGCTTAGATGTGCAACATCTGATTGAATTGGTGAACGAGGCATTGAAAAAAGGCACCTCAGCCGTTGATATACTCAATGATGGATTGATTGCGGGCATGGATATTGTTGGAGAAAAAATGGAAAATGAGGATATGTTCATTCCTGAAGTACTAATGGCTGCCCAGGCTATGAGCCAGTGTGTTGAAATTCTTAAACCTCTTTTGGGAGATGAAGGGTCATCAACTAAAGGAAATGTGATCATTGGTACCGTAAAAGGAGATCTTCATGATATTGGAAAAAACCTTGTGTCCATGATGATGGAGAGTGCCGGTATGGAGGTCTACAACCTGGGAGTGGATATTGCCCCGGAGGATTTTGTCTCCCAGATCAGGGAGAAGAATGCTCAAATTGTCTGCTTGTCAGCCTTGTTGACCACCACCATGCCCATGATGAAACTCACCGTTGATGCGATTGTTGAAGCAGGATTGCGGGATCAGGTAAAAATTTTAGTGGGTGGCGCCCCTGTGACCCAAGAATTTGCAGATGAGATAGGTGCTGACGGATTTGCTGCTGATGCAGGGTCGGCTTCAAAACTAGCAAAAAAACTGGCCGCATAAACAGGAGGAAATACAATGTTCGAAGTCATCGGGGAGAGGATTAATACCTCAAGGAAACTTGTTCAGGCAGCCGTTGCAGATCGGAATGCAGACTATATTATTGATGATGTAAAAAAACAGCAGGATGCAGGGGCTAACTTTATTGATGTCAACGCAGGAGCCCGTATTGGTCATGAAAAAGAAGATATGTGCTGGCTCCTTGACACCATACAGCCCATTGCCACTGTACCCTTGACTCTGGACAGTCCGGATCCGACCATTCTGGAGATGGCTTTTTTGATGGTGGAAAAAACACCGATGATTAATTCCATTTCACTGGAAAAAGATCGGTTTGATACTATGATGCCCTTTCTTGAAGGCAAAGAATGCAAGGTCATAGCACTTTGTATGGATGATTCAGGCATGCCGATCTCTTCCGATGATATCGCAAATCGTGCCACCGCACTTGTGGAATCACTCAACAAAATCGGTATTCCAACAGCGTCCATCTATATTGACCCACTGGTTCAGCCCATTTCCACCGATGTGAATAAAGGAACCATGGTCCTTAATGCAGTGAGGGCCATCAAAAATAGCTTCCCCCAGGTTCATATTACAGGAGGGTTGTCCAATATCTCCTATGGTCTGCCCCAGCGCAAAATGATTAACAGAACCTTTGTCACATTGATGATGGATGCAGGAATGGATTCAGCGATTATCGATCCATTAGATTCTAAGATCATGGCCACAATACGCACTGTAGACATGTTGTTAGGAAAAGATAGCTTTTGTATGGAATACTTAAAAGGAGTGCGATCCGGTATGATTCAATCTTGAATTTTTAGTATAAGTTAGCAGCTAAAGTCAAATTAGATGGGGGGCTTCTGATATGTGTGGTATCGTTGTATATTACGGGGATGCGGAAAACAGGCTGAACCGGGTGTTGACCGGAATGTGGGCCATAATTTACAGGGCGCCCGACAGCACAGGTATTGGTCTGATCGGAAATGACCTTGAACCGCTTAAAATCAGGCGGGAGTTGGGATCAGTCGACAATCTCATTGACCGGCTCATGACTTTCCCTGTTTTTGATGAAAATGAACTCAGGGTCGTATCAATCATGGATGAAGCCTTTCATAAAAATTCTGATTTTGTGACCCAGAATCAGAAAAAACTACTTGCTTTTGAGGGTTTCCTGCCACATGAGAATCAAAAAGAATCTTTTGAAACCCGGTCCTTCCCGAGATGGTCTGACTTGACTGACATACATGATGTTTTACAGGTGGAACAGGGGACAGCCGGAAATCCGGAAATCCAGGAATACTTTAAAATTGATTCTCCTAAAATGTTTAAAGCTACCATCGACCGTCTTGTTATGGATTTTGACCTTCCTGTGACTGTCGTTGCAAAACTCATGCGTATGGGATTTGAAACCCAGATCCGCAATAAGCGGGACAACGGACCTGCTCCGGTTGAAGAAAGCGATCTTTTCCATGAATTTAAACTGATTTTTGACCGTTATGCATATGATGAAAGCCCTGTCCAGCCAACACGGATGACCTATAAACCCGGACAGAAAAATCCCTATGCCAGAAAATATGTCTGGCAATACTTAAAGGATGTCGTGGTGACGATGCCGTCGGATTATACCACGGACGGCATTGCAAATCTGTTTCGAAGTATTGACAGTTCAGTTTTGGCGAACAGTATCCACAATCCTGAAATAGATGACAGGGTTCAGCTTATATTTGAAAATTTCTGGACCATAAACAAAACCACGCCCCCGGTGCACTGGAGAACATTATACAGAACAGAGAGACTCTACAATGTTTACGGAATTGCAGCAGCTTCCGCCCTGGCATATTTCCAGACACAAATCTATATGAAAAACATGCTCGAAAAAGGTGAAGACGGGTATCTGCCGCCAGGCCACATTCCAGGCCGTTCACATCCTCTGCTGCTTAAATATATGGTCCAGCCGGTGATTGCCCAGGGTCGGTGGGCCATTCAGTCGTCTATCTCTGTTCGCAACGCCCACCCTTTTATAGATGAAAAAAAAATAAGAGCAGTGGTGTTAAATGGTCAATTCAGCTCTGATATTGAATCAAGGATACGGAATTATCTGACCCAGGTGGCAAAGATCAAACTGAGAAGCAATAATTCAACTGAATTGTTTGTCATGCTCTGGGGATATTATTTTGATACCGCGTATATGGCAAGCCAGCGGTACAAGGTGATTGAAAGGCAATGCCATCTTGGACTTGAGGATGTCTCCGTGTGCAGCCAGTCCATTGATTATGAAATTTTCAAGAGACTTAACAACAAGACCATCCATGATATTGATGAGCTGTCATTTATACAGGCAATGGAAGTTATGATAAGGTCAGGCGGGCAGTTTGCCGTTTGCGGAATCAGCATGGTCGCAACTGACCGCCTCTTTATTGCCGCCCATAAACGGCCGGTATATATTGTGAAACGGCAGGACACATCGGACTTTATGGTGGTGTCGGATATCAATGCCGCCCTGGGGCTTTTTCCACAGACCCTGATCCGGCCCACAAGTATTAAACTGCAGAAACTGATGAAAGCCTATTCAAAAAAATCAGTTATCGTGGAGCCTGGTTTTTTTGATGATGACTCCAACACGCGGGAATCCTGGTTCAGACGGGAGAAAATGTCCATTCTGGCACCGTTTCAGGTTGATATTTATGCCCTTGATCAGGAACGGATATTTGCCAAAATCCAAACAAAAGCCGGAACAGATAATGTCTTGCGGGAACTTGAAATTCGGGATTTTTCAGGAAAGATTAGAACCGATATCCAGCCTGAACAGACCTATCTGACCCCCATTACCTTTAAAAAGGATTTCGGAAAAACCTTTTACGAGGAACATCTGTTCGAAATACCCGGCTTAATCACAGATGTATTGAACCGGTATACCTGCCCGGACCATCATATACCCAAGATAGATATCAAAAAACGCCTGCTGGAAAGGCGATTCGGGGCCAAACTGGCTTCATTGAACCGGATTATCCTTGTCAGCACCGGATTTAGCTACCTTATTGCAGAAATTGTTGAAAAAACCATGGAACAGTTTCTTACCGGGATCAACATCATTGTAGCCACTCCCCTGGACATTGGTATAGTTGAAAATTCCATTAATCCGGACAGAGACCTGGTGGTAATGATCTCATGGTCCGGTACCACCTCGGATATGATTGATTTTGCATCTGGACTCCTCAAAAAAAATATTCTCATGGTGGGAATTACAGAAAAACCGTTTTCAGACATGGCCCTTATTGTCAGGAAAAGTGCAGGGATCATTCCGGTTTTCAGTGGAGAAGAAGTGACTGTGGCGGCACTTAAAAGCGCTGTATGCATGCTGCTTACCTTGGATATTTTTTGCCTTTATATTTGCAGTTTAACCTCGGAAACCGATGAAAAAGTAGCTGGGCTTGTGTCAGAAATGGAAAAAATCTCTGAAAAAATTAATACCTTGTTATTTGATGAGAAAGTGGTTGAATTCTGCAAGGAGGTAACAATACAGACTCCAAACGCCAATCTCCACTATATCATAGATGCCTTCCATGATATCGGATCTGCAAAAATGGGAGCTTTAAACCTTGAATTGAATGCCTGGACTTCCATGGGAAATGCCATTGACTATTCTGAACTGGATGAATTTATTCAAACGCCCCTGGCTGACGATGACCTGCTTCTTGTAAATGCCACCAATACCCGGCGCCTGGATAAAGGGGTGGATTTCATGGCTGCGCTTCATAAAGCCGGTAAACGTTTTTTTGCCGTAAGCACTAAAAATCGAGAAAAAAAGGAAATTGAAAAATATGCCGAAAAGGCAGTATTCCTGCCCAAATTGCCCGATTATTTCCAGCCTTTTATTGACCTTCCTTTCATGTTTTTATTTGGATTTTATTTTGGCTTGGCCCGGGGCAGACTTTCCGATCAAATGCCCAGAAATATGGCCAAATCTGTTACTGCTGGCAGGACAAAAGGCATTAATGACATGTCTGTTTCAGATATTTTAAATGACATAGATATAAAAAATAAGGTTTTCACAGGTTTGCCGAACTATTTGCTGTCACAGGCAAACACACCTTGCTGGATCACCTTGGCCCGTAATGACATAGAAAAGAAATATTACTTGGATTTAATAAAACTATGTGCGGCTTTTCATGACCCAGACCCCTTTTCAACCCTGTTTTCCACTCCTACCAAAGACTGTCTGGAAACCGTATCAACATTGATATTTAAACATCTGGAAGAAGACGGGTTCATCATCTTTGTGCCCTTGGATAAGAAGGCTGAAGCCGGATGCCGGAATTTTATCCGGTTGTGGGAGCTGTTTTTTAATACCCCGCTGCAAGTGGAATTCCCGGAAAAATTAAAAGGGGTCAGTACAGA
>JAGLHT010000026.1 GCA_023143455.1 Desulfobacterales bacterium | reverse complement strand
TTACCCAACAGTTTTAATTGCACCCCACAAACAGGAATACAAACAATTTATAAACTGTTACCTCTAACTGAAACCTGCTAAAAAAATATAGAGGCTGTAAAATATTTACATAGATTGCCTCTGCGTATAGTGATAAATCTCTTTACATTATTTAAAAAAAACGTATAATATGTATTTGAAATAGTATGTTTGGACTAATATTTATTGCATGATATTTATTTAAAGAGGGAACAACATGAACAAGAAAAATTTAGAATTTTTCAAAAAACATTTAACAGAAAGATTGGATGAGCTCCTTTCCCATGCAGATAGCACAGTTACAGTGATGACTCAATCAAAAGACCGATTTGCTGATCCAACTGATAGGGCTTCCCATGAAGCTGGAAGAAACTTTGAACTCAGAATACGTGATCGGGAACATAAGCTCATCAAAAAAATTAAAAAAGCGCTTGACCGAATCGAAAACAAAACTTTTGGAATCTGCGATACTTGTGAAGAGGCAATTTCGATTGAAAGGCTTAAAGCAAGACCAGTAACAGGTCAGTGCATAGATTGCAAGAAAAAAGAAGAAAATTTCGAAAACGCTTTAGGAATTTAAAGGGCAATATTATGATTGACTTACATATACATTCAACTGCTTCAGACGGATCATTCTCACCAAGTGAAATCTTAAACCTCTCTTTAGATGCTGGGATAAAAGCAATTGCCCTAACAGATCATGATTCTATAGATGGTGTACGAGAAGTTATGCAAATTGGTGTGCCATGGCCCCTTGAATTTATCACAGGAGTTGAAATAAGCTGTGAACCTCCAAGCGAATTCCCGAGTAACTATAGCCTTCATATTTTAGGTTATGGGTTTGATCTTGAAAACAATGTTATGAATTCAATCTTAGAAAAACTTCAACAGGCAAGATTTGATAGAAACCCTTTGATCATTCAAAAACTCAATAATTTAGGCTTTGATATTTCTTTAGAAGAAGCTGAAGAAATCTCTGGAGATGGTCAGACAGGGCGACCACATATTGCTCAGGTAATGGTTGAAAGAAATTATGTTGCCTCTTTTGATGAAGCCTTTGACAAATACCTTAGCAAAGGGGAAAAAGCATATATTGATAAATATAGAACACCATGCAAGGAAGCAATTGAAGCAATCCACAATGCTGGTGGAGTAAGCGTATTAGCTCACCCTGGTATATTTAAAGACAGTAAAAATTTCTCTATTGAAAAACTCGTAAGCGACTTGAAAAAATTTGGGCTTAACGGTATTGAAGCTTGCTACACTTCTCATACCCAGGAGCAGACAACTTTTTTTATCGATCTTGCTCAAAAGCAAGAAATGATTATCACAGGTGGCTCTGATTTCCACGGTTCACTTAACCAAGGAGTTAACATTGGTACTGGTCGTGGCGAACTTGTTGTATATGATGAAATTTATACTAACCTGATAAACTCAATTGAAACATTACACAGTAAAAATAATTCCCTTGAAATTCTTGAAAAAAATATTAACTATAAATTTACAGATCAATCATTACTTTTAAATGCTCTTCAACACCGATCATACACCCACGAAAGTAGTGATGAAAAATTAAAAGATAATGAACGGCTCGAATTCCTTGGTGACGCAGTTATTGAACTTTGTATAAGCCAGCTTTTAATGGAACATGCGCCAAATAAAAACGAAGGCGAACTTTCAAAATTACGAGCTAACCTTGTAAGCGAGCCTGCCCTTGCCAGTATGGCAAGAAAAATTCAAATAGGAAAATTTATTCTCCTTGGTAAAGGAGAACTTCTGTCCAATGGTCGGGAAAAAGATTCAATCCTTTCAGATGCATTTGAGGCACTTATTGCAGCTATATATCTTGATTCTAATTTTAACAATACCTACTCTCATATTAACCAACTGTTTTCTGAAAAAATTAAAATTCTTGCTAAGAAGGCTGCTGAAATTGACCATAAGAGCAAACTTCAGGAACTTGTCCAAAAAACTGAAGATACTTCACCTGTATATGAAGTTGTTAATGAAACAGGACCAGATCATGACAAAACATTTGAAGTTGTTATTGATACTCTAAGTATTAATGCAACAGGTATTGGAAAAACAATTAAGGCTGCGGAACAAAATGCTGCTGCCAATGCTCTTAAACAAATACAAGAAAATAACAAATAGCCCTGTAATTAAGCTTACAAAGACCTGGCTGAGAGCTGATTGAATACTATTTTAATGCAGTCTTCGCAAAAACCCCTTATAATACCAATTTTCATCCCGCATTCTGGATGTCCTCATATGTGTGCATTCTGTAATCAATCCATTATTACAAATACAAAGCATAGTTTACCTGATGGGGAAAAAATTGAAAAAATCACAAATAAATATTTAAATTTCAAAGGCAAAAGAAGCCCAGTACAACTTGCATTTTTCGGAGGCAACTTTCTAGGGCTTGACCCTCCTTATATTTTTAAACTGCTCAACATTGCTTCGAAACTAAAAGAAAATAATAAAATCGACTCTGTAAGATTTTCCACTAGACCTGATACGATTTCAAAAGCAAGCCTTGACCTAATAAAAGATTTCCCGGTTTCTACAATAGAACTCGGTGTTCAATCAATGAATGATGAAATACTTGCACTATCAAACCGTGGTCATACATCTCAATGCACAATTGATGCTGCATCGCTTTTAAAAGAACATGGATTTGAGATTGGAATGCAAATGATGGTAGGTCTTCCCAAAGAAAATACAAATCAAACACTTCAAAGTGCAAAGGATATTCTAAACCTTAAACCTGATTTTCTCAGAATTTATCCTTTAATTGTTCTAAAAGGCAGCCTTATTGCAAATTGGTATGAATCAGGTATTTACAAACCTCTAAAGCTTGACGAATGCGTTAATCTTGTAAAAAAAATATATATGCTTTTTAATGATCAAAATATTCCAATAATCCGAATGGGTCTGCAAGCTTCTGAAATGCTTCAAGACGATAGCTCTATGATTGCAGGGCCATGGCACCCTGCATTTGGTCATCTCGTATTATCTGAAATATTTTTTGATAAAACAAAAATAAAAATAAAAAATAAGCTTATTAAAAACCCTGATACTAATGTTATTACTCTTAAAATTAATCCATCATCAGAATCAAAACTTCGAGGTGACAAAAATACTAATATAATGAGGTTAAAACAAATTTTTCCGAAAATTGATTTTAGAATTGACACAGACACTTTAATAAGCAAAGAATCTGTAAGTGTTTAAAATTTTTGTATTGACAGGAAAGGGCTACCAGCCTACTATAATAAATACCTGATGGTATAAGTACTTTTCTTATAAGTTACAAATACAAATCTATGGTGATGTTAGGTTAAACAATATGGTCCATAAAAAAATTGGTAAGGAATCCAGGATAGTTTTAGTACACGGAATGGGGAAAAAAATATCAGGGAAAAAACCTGTTTTACTTTTTTCCACCACTCAAATTGAGGAGATTATACACGCCATTGATATACATCCGGTGCCCTTTGCTCCAGATTATCTTCTGGGAGTTTGTTTATGGCGTAAACAGATAATACCGGTGGTTGATACATTCAGACGATACGGTCTGCAAACACAACAAACACCAAGAATATCCAGTGATGATCGTTATATAGTAGTAAATGCTACAGGCACAGTTGAAGGGAAAAAACAATTATTACAAGGGGTGCTGAAAATTTCAAAGCGAATCGTAACAACAGAAATTCCAGGCTCTTGTTCCCCTGTAGCTATAAATTCTTACGATATTGATAAAACTATTATCAAAGCGGTCTTTGAGTATCAGGATGATTTATTGATCGTCCCTAATTTGGCATCTATTTTCGGTTCAATATAATTCTTATATATAAAAGGTGAAAAAATGGCACAAGAGCTAAAGAAAACAAAAAAAGAAAAAAAATACTTAGGCTTTTTTGGTCTGGGTCAAAGTATCAGGGGAAAGCTTATATTATGGCTTATGCTTATCTCTCTTGTACCCCTATCTATTATTGGTGTTATCAACTATATAATGGCTTCCGAATTATTTCATAAAAGATTATTAAATAATATGACATCTACTGTTCTGTTTCAGGAGATGGATCTACAAAACTATTTTATTGAACGGTCCAAAAACATTGATAAGATTACTGAAGATGTTTATCAGCTTCGATTTAATGCATTTAATAAAATGGACACAATAAAGCACTTGAAAAAAACTCTGATTGAGAACTTTTTTAAGGAATCAATGGCTTCCACCAAAACCTTTGTCTCAAGCCCCCAACTTATAGAAATGATAATGGCATTTAGAATATCTACTGCCAAATCTCGCAGGCAATTTGATTCGGTTTTATCTAAATTCATTAAGATTCGTGGTTTTGACTCAATGATGCTTATCGATCCAAGTGGCAAAGTGCTTTATGTAAGCGACGGCTTTGTTAAACCGGGGATTTCCTTGAAAAAATATCCTGGAACCCCTGAATATAAGGCTTATAAAAAAGCTACAAAAGGAACAGGTTTTCTCGACTTTAAGCTTTCATATTTAAGAAATAATGAACCTACTGCATATTTTTATAATCCTGTTAAAGATCGCGGCACTCTTGCTGGCATTGCTCTGTTTCGAATGGCTAACACCTCCCTTGATCCGATTTTAAAAGAATCCATGGGTCTTGGAAAAGATGGTGAAAGTTACCTGGTGGGCCATGATAAAATGTTTCGTTCAAACTCCAAAAAATTTGATGAAATCACAATTGCCAACCCGGCGTTTCCTGTGGATAATGAACTGGTTGTAAAAGCTCTGGAGGGAATACAAGGAAACCAAGCTAATATTAACTATCTGGGTGAGCTTGTTCTAACCTCTTATGCACCTATTAACATTGCAGGAAACAAATATGCGCTGATGATCGAAATGGATCAAGCCGAAGTTGCTTCACCAAAGATCCCTGAATCAGAAAAGAGCTACTTGGCACACGCTGCTGCCACCTATGGTTTTCCTGATCTTTATCTCATCGGAGCTGATGGATATGTTTTTTATTCAGTCCAGCAATTATCTGATTTCCAGACCAACCTTTTTTCAGGACCATATAAAAATTCAGGTCTTGCCAATGTGGTTTCAAAAGTTCTTAAAACTCAGCAGATGGTTGTAAGTGATTATAGTTCTTACGAACCAGCAGGGAATAAACCCACCGCCTTTATGGCTAAACCTGTTATCCATAATGGTATAGAATTCATTGTTGCATTCCAAATAGCATCAACTCACCTTGACGAGATTTTAGGGCTTAAGAAGATTAAAGGGGACAAAATTAAATCTGCCCAAAGTTTTCTGATCGGTCAGGACAAACTATGGCGTACTGAATCTGAATTTGCCGAAAAGTACAATGTTAAATCCACAAGGCTTAATCCAAAAGCTGCTATGGACACTCCAATAGTTGCCCAAGCTCTTCAAGGGAAACACGGTGCTAAAAAAACTGTAAACAATATAAGCGAAGATGTACTAACTGCCTGGACTCCATTTAAATTTAAAGATATCAATTGGGCACTTATAAGAGAGGTAAATTTAAAACAAATTAACCAGCCCATTGCAAATCTTTTCAGGACTACTGTGTTAGGTCTTGGAATCGCTTTAATAGCTATTCTTGTTATCAGTCTGCTGGTTTCTAAGGGCATAACAGAACCCATTGATCAGATTATGAGGGTATTCAAAAGAGTTGATCAGGGTGATTATGAAGCAAGGGTACAGATAACAAGTAAGGATGAAATCGGTGTCATGGCATCCTCCTTTAATAATATGATCGCAGCCACCCAATCTCTTATGCAAACCAGTCAAAAAGATCATGACCATCTTCAAGATTCAATCATGACACTTCTTGATGAGATTTCAGAACTTGCTGATGGTGATTTAAGTATGCGAACAACAGTAAGGGAAGATGCTACTGGAACCTTGGCTGATTCCCTCAATATGATGTTAGAAGAATTGAGTGAAGCATTTGGCAAAATTAAACTATCATCGGAACAGGTTTTTTCCACTGCCAATGACTTAAGTTCATCCACAGGAGACTTGGCACAGCATAGTATTAATCAATCTGGTTTAATTAACAATGCTGTTGATGAAATGAATTCATTGACTACCGCGATTGAAGATGCAGCACAAAAAGCTGAAAAATCAGCTGACACCTCAAAACTCTCAAGCCAGGTTGCAGAGGATGGAGCCAAGGTTGTTGAGAATACAAGTCGTGCTATGGAAACCATTCGTGAAAATGTTCAGGATACAGCTCGGGCAATTAAACGCTTGGGTGAAAGTTCTCAGGAGATTAGTGACTTTACCAAGACAATTAATGACATTTCAGACCGCACATCGATTCTAGCTTTGAACGCTTCCATTCAAGCTGCATCGGCAGGTGAAGAAGGTCGTGGCTTTGCAGTTGTAGCAGAGGAAATTCAGCGTTTGGCGGAACAGGCTGCTGGCTCAACCAGGCAAATTGAAACCTTAATCAAAAATATTTTATTAGAGATCACTGCAGCGGGTATCAGTATGGACGCGAGTATCCAAGAAGTTGTTAACGGTACTTCCTTGTCACAACAGGCTCTTTCAAGACTTAAGGAAATCACAGGGAGTTCAAATGACGTGGCAAAATTGATTTCTGGTCTTGCTGCAACTTCAAAAAAACAAGCTGACACAACAGCACAACTTGCAAAACAAATGAGTGAGATTGGTATTATCAGTTCAGATACTGCTGAAGAAACTAAAAAGGCCTCGGAATCCATGAAGAATATGGCATCAACAGCTACTGAAATGTTGCAGTCAGTTGCAGAGTTTAAGCTAGTACCTGACGAAACTGATGTAGCTTGGACTACTGATATTGATGAGCAAGAAACCGAGATTGATGAATTTGACCTGATAGATCAAATTGAAATACTGGATGAATCTGATTTGATAAATTAAGCCAATATAGAATAATATAAAAAGGAGGTAAGCATGGTATATCTTAAACGGGGTCTTATTCCTATTCTACTACTTTCTCTCTTCTGCTCTCAAAATGGTTTGGCTAAGGATATCAAAATCGGACTGAATTACCCGCAGACAGGTCCCTATTCAAGCATTGGTAAAGCCCAGCATAATGGGGCAATACTAGCTATTGAAGAGATTAACAATAATGGAGGGATTCTTAACAGAAAAATCCAGTTGGTCATCAGAGATACACAATCTAAACCTGCTGTTTCCACAAAAAATGTCCTTGAATTGATTGATAAAGAAGGATGCGAAATGATCTTAGGCGGCTCTTCAGGTGCTGTTGCCATTGCCGGGGGTAAAATAGCTAAATCCAGAGAGAAATTGTATTTTGGAACACTGACTTACTCCAATGCCACTACTGGTACTGAGGGACATAAGTATATGTTCAGAGAATGCTACAATGCATGGATGGGTGCCAAGGCTATTTCCAACTATTTAATGAAAGAAAAGTTGTCCAGTAAAAAGTTTTTTTATATTACTGCCGACTATACTTGGGGACGAACCACAGAAGATTCCATTCGCACTTTCAGTATGACCAACAACGAGAATAGGCATCGAAGATTTTATACCCCCTTTCCTGGCGCCACTTATAAAGACTTTTCCAATGCTCTGTCCATGGCAAAAGTAGTGAAACCTCAAGTATTGGTTCTGGTGTTGTTTGGCGATGATATGGTACGTGCTCTTACAATGCTTGAAAAGATGGGATTAAAGAAAAAATTCCAAGCCATTTTGGTTCCCAATCTCACTTTAGACATGGCTTCAGGCGCCGGACCAAAGGTTATGGAAAATGTTATTGGAGCTGTTCCCTGGAGTTGGAATGTCCCTTTTAGATATAACTATGCTAAAGGAAAACAATTTGTGGAGGAGTATGCTGAAAAATACCAATCCTATCCGTCCTCTGCAGCCGGCTCTGCCTATACCAGTTTACATCAGTATAAAGAAGCGGTTGAACGTGCAGGGACCTTTAATACAAGAACAGTTATAGAGGCACTTGAAAACCATAAATATGTCTCTTTAAAAGACGAACAACAATGGCGAGCCTTTGATCATCAATCTGTACAAACTGTTCATGTGGTAGTCTGTAAAAAGGCAGAAGAGGTACAAAAGGATAAATTTAAACAGGATTATTTTGAAATTATCGACACCTTGTCAGGAGAAGAAGCAGCGCGTAGCAAAACGTTTTGGCAACAACTTCGCAAGGTAGCGGGTAAAACGCCGGAACTTGAATATTAGCTGTATTTAAGAAAATATAATAATGAAAATTAATAAAGCCAAATTTTTAAAGTCAGTGTTTAAGCGATCTACTAAATTTTCAGTTAAATATAAAATTGATAAGGAAATGATCAAACTGCTTAATACACTGGATGGAGAAAAGTCAGTAAAAGATATTTTACTGGCCACAGGTTTTTCTGCTACCAAAGTGGGTAAGATTATAGTAGAATTGTATAAACTTGGGCTTATAAATTTTGTACTACAAAATATACAGCTGTTAAGTAATCCAGACCTTGATTATATTGCTGACACACTTACCCGATTTATTGGTCCAGGTTCAGTAAAGCTTTTAAACAACACAATCTCCAACTTTGGATTCAATAGATTTGATTATCCGGTAAAATTAGTTGAAAATCTGATATATAGACTATCTTTAAAAATAAATGACTATGAGAACCGGATAACATTTAAACAATATTGTCACAGGTTCCTTGCTTCTAAGTATTCAATAAAAGAAGCCTTAGGTCCATTTGATGCTTCAATAATAAAAAAGATACTTGTTGTAGAAGACAGTCCAACTACCAGAAAAGTTATTAAAATGAATCTTCAGAACAATGGTTTTCTTGTTGTTGAAGCAGATAACGGTATTGATGCATTAAGCAAACTTGCTATTGAACAGCCCAATCTTGTTGTATTGGATGTGATGCTACCTAAATTAGATGGATATAGCGTCCTGTATATGATCAGACACAATAATGAATTAAAAACGACACCAGTACTTATGTTAACCAGCAAAGCAAAATTCACAGACAAGGTTAAAGGAAAACTCTCATCTGCCAATGCTTATCTCACAAAGCCGTTTGATCCGGATAATCTGATCACTGAAGTGGAAAAGCATATGAAATAAAGATTGAATTAAATAAAGGATTTTTTTATACTTTAACATTAAACAATATACTCGGGAGACAAAAAAATGGCTAAAAAAAAGATACTTATTGTAGATGACAGCCCCACCGGATTAAAAGCTGTGTCTGCTGTCCTAAAAAATTATGATATCATCACTGCAACTGATGGAAAACAAGCGTTAGAAAAGGCACTAGCTGAGAAACCTGACCTTGTTGTTCTTGATGTTATTATGCCTCACATGGATGGATTCCAGGCTTGTAGAAAAATGAAAAAATCACCTGAACTGAAACATATCCCTATCATCCTGTTAACAAGCAAAAACCAGAAATCTGATAAATTCTGGGGAGAAAAACAAGGCGCTGATGTTTATTTGACCAAACCATGTGAAGATTCTTTATTACTTAAAGAGATTGAGCAAATAGTTGGTGAAGGATAAGCTTAAGATGAAAAAAACCGAGAGGAAAAAATCTAAGCCAAAGAGTGATTCTAAGCTTGATACTGGCGTAGAACTCGAACTTAAAGAATTGATTGTCGGCATTGAAAGTGAGATAAAAACCGCACAGGACCTTAAGCGGGATAATACCTTTGATCTTGAGGAAGATCAGGACAGAATAGATATCGGACGGCATATTTGTTTTGAGCTTGGAGACAAACAACTTGCGATCCCTTTAGCTACAGTTCTGGAAGCAGGAGAGCATCTACCAGTACAACCACTTCCACTGCTCCCTGACTGGATAACTGGTATTACAAATATTCGAGGGGAAATTATTTCAGTCGTAAATCTTAATCTTTTCTTTGATACTAAAAATAATACGGCAAATATGCCAGTTGATACCAAACCTTATCTCATTGTCCATAATCATAAAATGAAAATAGCCATTACTGTTAATAAAATTCTTGCGACTCGGCCCCTATACTCTTTAATTACCAAAAAATTAAACAAAACTCAAAATAATGACATGCTTTCCAAACATTTTTCCGGCCAAGCATTCTACGAGAAAGAGAATGTTCAAAAAGCAATATTCCTTTTTGACCTGAACAAATTCCTTTCCTCAAGCGACTTACATGACTTTTCTATTGCATAACCTTACTCTGCGGGTTGGCAAAGGAGGCAATTTATGACAGAGCCACTGAACAAGGTAATCTTTCTAAAGCTTATTAAAGAAATTAAGAGCCTTCTGCCTGAGATGGAAAAGTTTCTCTTTCAGCTAACAGTTAAAGAGAGTGATGAAATGCAGGTAACAACAAAATTGCATGACCATTCATCCACTATCATGGGCGTTGCTTCCATGGCAAATTTAGATGAACTTACTAATACTGCGGCGCTGATAAATGGGGTTATAGATGATATCATGAAAGGTAAAATGATCTGGAGTCCACAGCTCATAGATTTTATTACTAAAACCATCCCGCACATAAATACATATTGTTCTTCTTTGAAAACAAAGAAGAATGTAAAAAGTAAACTCTTTCAAACCACTTTATCAGCCTTTGATGAATTTAAAAATTTATATGCGGATAGCATTAATGATGATGACTTTGAGGATGATGACTTTGAGGATGATGATTCATTTGAAGATCTTGATCTGGATTTCTTTGGTGAAGATGAAGATGAAGATGACAGCCCGAAGGAAAAATTAGAGGATCTACCGCCTGATATGCCATCAAAAATGGCTGACTCAGGAATGCCAAAATCTGAAATGAATGATATTGATCCAGAATTTTTGGAGAGTTTCAATGAAGAATCAAAGGATCATTTGAATAATATCGGGCAAAAACTTAATCTGCTTGCACCTTCCATTACTGACAGGACAGATATTAGTAATGTATCCCGGGAGATACTGCATTCTGTTAGGCGTTCAGTACACACTTTAAAAGGCGCTGCAGCAGTAATAGGTATTAAATCGGTTGCAAGTTTTGGGAATGGGTTTGAAGACTTTCTTGACTGGTTACATGATGAATCTGATAGCTTATCACCAGAAATCATAGAAGCTATGCTGGATGGCACAGATATACTCGAGAAACTTTCAATCAACCCTGAAATTAACATTGACACTGAGATTGATAAAATGAATAGCGTATTCAACGCTATCATGGCTGATTCATATGCTGCTGTCATTAATATAGAGCAAATCCCTTCTGTTGATGCTGATAACAAACCAGAAACCGAGCTTGAGAGTATTTCCGAACCGATAGATCAGCCGATAGATCAGCCAGAGGTAAAACCAGTAAAAACTTTAAAAACACCCATTGTAAAGGATGAAGCCTTAGAAACCTCAGGGATGACCGATATTGATCCAGAATTTTTGGAGAGTTTCAATGAAGAATCAAAGGATCATTTGAATAATATCGGTCGGCAGCTTAACCTGCTTTCATCTTTCATTAATCAAAAAACAGATATTTTTGATGGATACCGGGAAATATTGCATTCCACCAGACGTTCAGTACATACCTTGAAAGGTGCTGCAGCTGTAATAGGTATTAAGCCGGTTGCAAACTTCGGGAATGAATTCGAGGACTTTCTTGATTGGTTACATGACGAATCTGACATCCTGTCTCCAGAAATCATAGAAGCCATGCTGGATGGTGCAGATATACTGGAGAAGCTTGCAATCAACCCGGAAATTAAAATTGACACTGAGATTGATAAAATGAACAGCGTATTCAATGCTATCATTGCTGATGCATCCGATGCTGTCCTTAATATAGAGCAAACCCCTTCTGTTGATACTGATAACAAACCAAAAGCCGAGCTTGAGAGCATTTCCGAACCGACAGACCAAATAGAAGTAGAGCAGATCAAAACTTTCCAAACACCTATTGTAAATGATGAAGCTTCAGATGATGAAGACTCAAAAATAGATAGCTCACAAATGACTGATATTGATCCAGAATTTTTAGAGAGTTTTAATGAAGAATCAAAGGATCATTTGTATAATATCGGCCAGAAACTTAATCTGCTTTCACCATTAATTAATGACAAGACAGATATTAATGATGAATACCAGGAAATACTGCATTCCATCAGGCGTTCAGTACACACCTTGAAAGGTGCTGCAGCAGTAATTGGTATTAAATCGGTTGCAAGCTTTGGGAATGAGTTTGAGGACTTTCTTGACTGGCTACACGACGAATCTGACAGCTTATCCCCTGTTATTATAACAGCCATGCTAGATGGTACAGATATACTTGAGATACTTTCTGTTAATCCAGAAACTAAAATTGACAAAGACATTGCTGAAATGAATAGCGTATTCAAAGCTATCATAGCTGATTCATCTGAGGCTGTCCTGAATAAAGAGCAAATCCATTCTACTGATGTCGATAAAAAACAAAAAACAACATTTAAGAGTATTGATAAAACAAAAGAACTGCCAATAGACCAGCCAGAAGTTGGGCAGATCAAAATCTCCAAAACACTTCGTGTGGATATGGGGAAAGTCGATCAAATGATTGGTCTTATCGGGGATATGACCATTAACCTCAGCAGCCATGAGGACTCTTCAGAATTTTTACAAACCACTCTTAACGAATTTGATAACACCATGAAAAGGCTGAAAGGTATTGCTTTAAACCTCGAAACTGGATTTGAACTTGCAACAATACCTCATCTCAACGCTGTAACCGGATCTGTCCAAAAAGAAAACCAAAACATAAATGAGTTTGATCCTCTGGAGATGGATCGATATTCAGATCTGCATATCATGATCCGTTCTTTAAATGAGGCTGTTGCTGATTTGAATTCAATTATGGACCAAACCTCAAAAGCGCAAAATTTATGGCGATCAATAATGGGTAGGCAACGAAGAGTTGTAACTGAAATACAAAATTCCATGCAACTCATTAAAATGACACCTTTTTCAACCCTGTCCAATCGTTTGCACAATACAGTAAGAGAGTCTGCCCGGGTAACTAAAAAATCTGTTCGACTTATCCTTAAGGGAGATTCCACGGAGATGGATAGCCATGTATGGAATGTCCTGATAGATCCTTTGATGCATTTACTGCGCAACTCTGTTGATCATGGCATAGAAAGCCCTGACGAACGCAAAAAATCCAAAAAATCAAGCCAAGCAACCATTCGTATTAGATGTATCCGTAGAGGCAGCTGGATGAATATTCATTTTTCCGATGATGGGAAAGGATTAGACTATAATGCAATTAGAAACAAAGCCTCTAAGTTATATCCAAAAACAGATGTATCAGCCATGGATAATAATGAGTTAACTTCCTTGATTTTCAAACACGGTTTTACCATAAAAACTGAAGCCACTACCATCTCAGGACGCGGTGTAGGAATGGATGTAGTAGATCATGCCGTTAAACAACTTAATGGAAATATTGAAGTTATTTCAACTGAAGGCAAAGGGATTGAATTTATTCTCCGCTTACCTATTGAAGTTGCCCAACTTCCAGCGCTTCTAGTGAATTTTGGTCAACAAGAGTTTGCTGTACCCTTACGCGATATTAACAGAGTTTTCAAGATAAGCCACAAACAAAGTATGAAAAATAATTTTGAACTTGATAACGTCGCTTTACCATTGCTCAGACCCACAGAAATTATGGGATTAAAGCCCATGATACAACCAATAGATAAAAACCCCTTTGCACTTTATGTTGATGTGGGTAAAGAAAGCGGAATTTTAGTAACAGATGCAATTATTGGCAAAAGAAATGTGGTTTTTAAACATCTTGGTTCTCACCTACACAATCAAGTGCCATGTATAGCTGGAGCAACTATAATGGGTAACGGTAGTTTGATCCCTATTATAAATACAGAGGAATTGTTCCTTAAACAGAAGCCGCACCCACCTATTGAGCTTGTCGAGAATGTAGATTTAAAAACCGCTATAGATAGTCCGCTCCTTAAAGTTTTAATTGTTGATGACTCTATCAGTATACGAAAAGTATTATCCAATTTCATTAGCAATCAAGGCTGGCACCCCAGTGTTGCCAAAGACGGTGTTGATGCAATGGAAATGATTCGTCAGCACTCTTTCGATCTTATTCTCCTCGATATTGAGATGCCGCGTATGAATGGTTTTGATGTGTTGCAATCCCTACAGATGCACTTGGATTACAGTAATATTCCTGTTCTCATGCTGACATCAAGAAGTGCAAAGAAATACAAAAACAAGGCTACTGAGCTTGGTGCCAAAGGATTTGTTACCAAACCTTTTCAGGATGATGAATTGTTATCTCTTATTAACGGTCTTATTGAGCCAGCTTTATCAACCGGGAATTAAAAACAGGAAATTAAAAAATGGAGAAAATTTGTTTGGTTAAAGCCGGTAAATTCCTTCTTGGGCTTGATACTTCCCATATAATATCTACTTTAAATCTAAACGACCTCAAGGCCGGAGAAATTAGCGAAACTGATTCCTTCTTTCTTCTTCTTGAATCTTTTCTTTCACAAAAGCACCTTGATATATCAGGCTCTAAGGTCATTGTTTTAAAAAACAAAACCAATTCAAAACATTTGACACTTCTAGTTGACAAGACGCTTGAGGAGATTGATCTTCCACAACGACTAGAACCATATCCTATGCTTTATCCTGAACTTGCTAAAAAGTGTTGCCCAAAAGTTTTTATCTATAATGACCAAGTTGTGTTGTTGCTTGATCCGAAACAATTAAGTATTACACATAAAAAATTGAAAACAGAACATGGCTTAATTACTCTGAACGATTTAATGTCAATTGCTGAAAAAGTTGAGCAAGAGGATATACTCCAATCTGACAGTTCTGATACCAGTGATACAAAAAGTGAAACTCCTAAGTCCAAACCTGAAACTAAAATAGATGATCAAGCTATTAACACGTTAGTATCCTGGACTTTTGACAAATTTAACAAATTTGATAGTAATGAAGAAATAATCATTTCTGTAGATGAATTGCCACCCGGGTTGATACAGCAAGAGGGATTAAGCAAAGAATCGCTGCAACAGCTTATTGATAAAATAATCTTGCAATGTGAAAAAACAAAATATAGAACAATGAAGAATACGATTAAAGAAAAATTGAATGGAATAAAGTTTTGAAATCCAACCTCATACTTTGCTAAAACTAAATTTCTTCTTTGAAAAAATCATCTTTGGTTATTACTTCAGTATCTGAGCTTGGGGTATACTCTATTGGAACAGTTCCCTCTTTAAAACATTCAAACGCAACCTCCTGGGATTCTTCTATTGGTAAAAGACCTGTTATTGCATCTATTTTTGCAAAAACTACGCCTTCAGGCACATTAAACATTCTGACAGATTTTCCTTTAAGGATATCTTGCATATAATGAAGCCATATAGGAGCCGCTGCTCTAGATCCGGTTTCCCCTTTTCCCATTGGTTTTTCATGATCGAATCCCACCCACACACCAGTTGTATATCTTGGAGTATATCCTAAAAACCATGCATCAAAGAGGTTATTTGTTGTCCCAGTTTTCCCTGCTACTGGTCGTTTCAATTCCTTTACACGCCATCCAGTACCTGATTTCACAGCATCTTCTAAAAGATGCGTTATAATATATGCTGTAGTCATATCTATGACTTTTTTTCTTTTCAATTCTGATTGCTCAAGAATATTCCCATGCCTGTCAACTATTTTTGTTATAAATACAGGCTCAACTAAGTATCCTAAATTTGAAAAGACTGAATAGGCATTAACCATTTCTAAAAGGCTAGTACCAGAAGATCCAAGTGCAATAGATAAATCATGATTGATATCTGATTTTATACCAAGCTTTCTAGCATAGTCTATTACATAATCTATTCCAACATCTTTTAATATCTTAATTGTAACAACATTCCTTGATTTGACCAGAGCTGTTCTCAATAAAGTTGGGCCATAGAATTTTTCATTGTAATTTTTTGGTTTCCATACAAAATCCCGTTCTTCATCTTCAAATATAATTGGAGAATCAATAATGACACTTGCTGCAGTATACCCTTTGTCTATAGCTGCTGTGAAAATAATTGGCTTAAATGATGAGCCAGGCTGTCGTCTTGATTGTGTGGCCCTGTTAAATTGGCTTTCCAGATAATTTATTCCCCCAATCATTGTTTTCACTTGCCCGGTTTCAGCCTCAATGCACAAAAGAGCTGCCTGTACATCGGGCTCCTGCTCAAGCTCAAATATCCAGTTCTCTGAATTCTCAGGTTTCTCTTTTGCTGTTACAAAAATAACATCGCCTACTTTAAGAACCTTTTTAATATGTTCAATTTCATTTTCCCAGGATTCTTTTTCAGAGTCTGGTTTTCTGGCCCAGGAAATAGTGTCACCTTGAATAATACCATAATGATTTCCCACTCGAACTATGACCTGATTCTTCTCGTTATCAACTGCAAGGACTACACCTTTATACACATTCTCTTTTTGAAGAGAACTATGTTCCATATCTTCTGCTACCTTCCTGCTGAAAGATTCAACTTTCAAGGCCGGCATATTTTCTAAAGGGCCTCTATAGCCCTGGCGTTTATCAAATTCTTTTAAGCCCTTTGTAACCTGTTTTCTTCCGATCTTCTGCATTTCAATATTGACTGCAGTATAAATCTTAAGTCCTTCGTTGTATAATACTTCTTTGCCGTATTTATCCTCAACATATCGCCGTACATACTCAGTATAACATGGGACCCTTTCTATAAACCAATTTACCCTCGGTTTAATGTCAAGCTTTTTATTCATTGCTTCAGTTGCCTGAAGGTTGGTTATAAATCCACCATCCTTCATCTGATTTAATACATAAACCTGGCGTTGTTGTGCTTTTTTTGAATGCCGGAACGGAGAATATTTACTCGGGGCCTGAGGCAGGCCAGCAATCATGGAGCACTCTGCTAAGTCTAATTCTTTTGCATGCTTTCCAAAATAATTTTCCGCAGCCGCTTCAACACCATAAGCGCCATGCCCTAAATATATCTGATTTAAATAAAGATAAAGGATTTCATCTTTTGAAAACCCCTTCTCAATACGATAAGCTAGTATAGCTTCTTTTAACTTTCTTTTATATGTTCTGTCAGGAGTTAAAAAAAATGATTTTGCAACTTGCTGAGTAATTGTGCTACCACCCTGTACAATTGTACCAGCCTGTATATTTTTGATCATGGCTCTGAAAATACTAAAAAAATCAACCCCAGGATGTTCTCTGAACCTAGAATCTTCTGCTGCGACAAAAGCATTCTGCAACTGCTCGGACATTTCTGTAAGCGGTATGACCAGTCTTCGCTGATTATAAAACTCCCCGATTTTTCTTTGGTCATCAGAATAAACACTTGTTACAGTTGAAGGGGAATAATCCTGTAATGAGTTAATTTTGGGAAGGTCTTTACTAATAAAAAAATATAGCCCAGTAAGAGTTCCTGCACAGAGCAATATTCCTAGGATACTGACAAGAATGCTCCATTTAATTACTGAATAAAGGAGTTTTTTCTTTCTTCGTCTTTTTATTATCCTAGTTTTGCTGTTGGTATTGTTATTTTTATCTGTCATATTTTTTAAGATTTTTAAACTAAATTAAAATTACATTTCAGAACTAAATAACAAATAAATCCCATAATAGCAAGACTTCGTCAACAAAACCGAAAATCTACCCATGGAATTTATCCTTTTGTCCAAAGGGTTGATTTTCTTTTTTTGGGGATCTCTTTTCTAAGAGCATCTATTTTGCCAACTGTTAGGCAAAATAATTAGCTACCGTTGCCATCCACAGTATATGTATAACATTGTCGATTATCACATGCCCAAAAAATTTACTATAATCGTTTTGGAATTTATTAGTCTTTTTGCAGAACCAGGCTACAAAATTTGTTCGGTCTTGTGCATAGTGCTGTCCTGCTATTAATAGTAATTGTATCTCATTTAATTGAGTGAATATAAATGGTGTCATATATGCAAATACATGCACTAAGCATATTACGCTATTCTTCTTTTTGTTCTCTGCCATCCAATCGTTTTGGAACAGGTAGTCGCCTATTAAATGGGCGTAAATCCAATGTAAATTAAATCCTATCATTTTGCTAACCACATTTGCCTAATACAATAAAAAACATAACTGCATTAGTTATTAATATTAAGTTTTCTATTTTAGCATTAATTTAAAAACTTTCTCTTCAATTATTTTAACTTTTAAGTTTTTTGCTTTAATGAGTTTGCTGCCTGCATCTTTTCCCACAATTGCAAAGTCTGTTTTAGAACTAACACTTGAAGTTACTTTTGCACCAAGATCAATTAATATCTCTTTTGCCTCTTTTCTTGTCATAGTTTCGAGGGAGCCTGTGAGGACAACTGTTTTATGAAAAAATTTATTACTTTGTAAGGCGCCAGAATCTTGAGTATGCCTACTATCATTAAAAGGTTTTATTCCAGCGTCTTTCATTTGATCAATCATTGCTAAATTTACAGGAGACTTAATAAAATTTACTATCGCAGCAGAAGTTTTCGGTCCAATACCTTCTATATTTTCAATTTGATCTTTTGTGGCGCTTCTAATTTCAAAAAAATCATTATATTTTTCAGCAAGTAATCTTGCGGCAGTCTCACCAGTATAATTAATTCCTAAAGCATAAATGAACTTTTTCAAATCAATACTCTTTGAATCTTCAATCGCTTTGACTAAGTTTGATGCTGATACCTCTCCCATACGTTCAAGCTTCATGAAATCTTCTTGCTTAAGTTTAAAAAGATCAGCAAATGACTTTATTAACCCTTGTTCGACAAGTTGTTTTGATAGTTTATCACCAATGCCTTCGATATCAAAGCCATCCCTTGAAACAAAATGTTTGAGTCTCTCTTTTATTTGTGCCTGGCATGATGCATTTATACATTTGTATGCAACCTCGTCTCCAACCTTTTTGATCACACTATTACACACAGGACAAAGCTCTGGCATTTTAAAAGGTGAGTGATCATTTTTCTCTTGTTGTCCTATTCTTTTTATAACTTTAGGAATTACATCTCCTGCTCGTTTAATAAGAACGGTATCTCCTATTCTAACGCCCATGCGTTCTATTTCATCAGCATTATGTAAGCTTGCCCGGCTAACTATAACGCCACCGATGCTTACAGGTTCAAGTAGTGCCACTGGTGTTAATGTGCCGGTTCTACCCACTTGGATAATGATGTCTTCAATTGTTGTAATTTCTTCCATTGCAGGAAATTTGTATGCGATTGCCCACTTTGGACTTCTAGCTTTTTGACCAAGAATTTTTTGGGCTTCAATATCATCAACTTTAATAACCATGCCATCAATCTCATAAGGCAGGTCTTCTCGTAGTAATTCAAGTTCTTTATGCCAGACAAGTGCTTCATCAATTGTTATATTATTTTTAATAAGTGGGTTAATTTTAAACCCAAAGCCTTTAAATTTTTCAAACATTTCATTTTGAGAGATAATACTTAGACCCTGAATATCCCCTGCCCCGTAAATAAATATATCTAAAGGCCTTTTTGCTGTAATTTTTGAATCAAGTTGGCGCAGAGAACCTGCTGCGGCATTCCTGGGATTTGCAAAAAGGTTTTCCTCATTTTCAAGCCTTTGTTTATTTAAAGTTTCAAAATCTTTTTTATTTATTATAACTTCACCACGTACTTCAAGAAGATCAGGAACATCGATATTTCCCTGCCTGGATAAATTAAGCGGTACACTTCCTATTGTTCTGATATTCTCTGTAACAACTTCGCCAGAAGTCCCATCTCCTCTGGTAATAGCATTTGTTAACAATCCCATTGTATATATAAGTTCTACTGCGACTCCATCGAGTTTAGGTTCAACAGTATAAAGTATATTCTCCTGATTTAGATTTTTCTTTATTCTATCGTGAAAATTAAAAATCTCTTGATCGGAGAATGCATTATCAAGTCCGAGCATGGGAAAAGAATGTTTGGCTGTTGTAAATGCTTTTAAGGGAGGAGCGCCGACTCTTTTTGTAGGTGAATCAGTCAAAGAAAGCTCTTTATATTGTTCTTCAATATCAATCAGGCGCTGCATGAGCCTGTCATACTCTGCATCAGAAATTATTGGATCATCGAGCACATGGTATCTGTGACCATGCTCAATAAGTTTTTCCTTAAGATAAAAAGCCTCTTTTTTTATTTTCATATATTCTGTTTTTTCAGCCACCTTGATTATTCACCTTAAGTCAATTCTCCGGCAAACTCAACAATTGCTTTGCATGCTTTTTTCCGTGCTTCTTTAAATTCTTTTGTGCGAAATCCCGGTATCCATTCTGTAGGTTTAATCTCATCTGAGACAACAAGTAATGCTGCTATTGCAACATTTCTGTAATGAGCTGCTGCAAAAAGAGCTGAGCATTCCATTTCAACGGCACAAGCTCCTCTTTTGTTAAAAAATTCAACTTTTTCCGGAGTCTCCCGATATATTGCATCTGTTGTCCAGATTTTTTCATTGGTAAACTTAAGCTCCATTTTACCAAGTTTTTTCCCAAAAGCGTTGGTTAATGATGCAGAGGGGGCAATGATTGGAAAATCATCACAAACATCTATATAGTTTCTTGATGTACCTTCATCTGATATTGCAGCAGTTGGAATGATCAAATCCCCAGTTTTTAGCGTATCTGAAATAGCTCCACACCATCCCAATACTAATATCTTTGAGGCTCCTTTTGCTATTAACGATTCCAGCAGCACTACTCCATAAGGTGCTCCAATATATGGACCTGCATAGGAAACTTTTTCTTTGTCTGTAAAAAGAGTGCTTAGATAAAAATTTGACGCTTTTGGTTTTAAAGAATTTGACCTGATATTTTTAAAATCCTGATCACTGCTCACCAGAACTGCAATCTTCCCAAAATTAGAAGATTTTCTGCCACCGGGCACCGGGACCAGAGATTTACTATTCAGGGCCGACAAGGTCGGATAATTCATCCTTTACCTCATCAATTGTTTCATAAATCCACATAACATCTTCAATGGTAAATCTGCCTGCTTTTCTTGGAGCTCCTTCTGTCCCGTCTTTTTTCATAATTATTCTGGGTCCAATTTGAACTTTTGGCTCACCATTCTTATATTGACAAATTGAGATGCAAAGCCCTGTTTCTTCAGATCTCCATTCTTTTAATTTTTTATCCTGTTCCGGATCAAATCCTGCCATCTATAGTCTCCTTATTATAGTATTGAAAAATCTGCAATATCCCCAAAAAGCATAGAAATCTCTAAAAGCAATGCAATCCTGTTTGCTTTAATTTGTTCATCATCAACCATTACCATGACATTATCAAAAAAATTATCAACAAAAGGGCGCAAGAGAGCAATTTTCTTTAATGCTCCATCATAATCACCCTTTTTTGTAAGAGATTTAATCTCTTTCCTGAAATTTTCAACTGCACTGTAGAGCTCTTTTTCAGCATTATCTTCAAGCAGGTTGATGTCAACATTCAATGTTTTATCTATGCTTGATTTCTTTAATATATTCCCGACACGTTTAAATGCAATTGATAATGGTTCAAAATCAGGTTGCTTTTTTAAAGCCTCAATAGCTTTGACCCTTAGGAGGGTATCCGGCACATTATCAAAAGATACTGCAAGAGCAGATTTAACAGCTTCCATTGAATACCCATTGTCCGCAAGCATATTGATCATCCGGACTTCAAAAAATTTAATTACATTTGTTGATATTTCAATTGCCTTTGAGTCATCTTTAACAAATGCTTTTGCTGCATCTTCAATAAGTTCTTTTAAAGAAAATGTAAATCCTTTATCAAGTATAATCTGTAATATTCCAATGCCCTGTCTTCTTAAAGCATATGGATCAGATCCACCCGTAGGTATAAGACCTATTGAAAAACAGCCACAAATTGTATCTATTTTATCCGAGATTGCAAGGATTCTTGCTGTATCATTTTCCGGAAGCTTTCCTCCTGAGAAAACAGGTCTGTAATGTTGCTCCACTGCATCTGCAACATCTTTATTCTCACCTGCTTTTGCTGCATAGATTCTTCCCATAACTCCCTGGAGCTTTGTAAATTCGATAACAACCTGGCTTACAAGATCAGCCTTGCAAATCATAGCTGCTCTTTTAACATTTGTTTGTAAAATTTGGTTATCCTCAGAATCAATCTTTACTGAAAGAGCTCCGCCAAGAGTTGCTACTCTTTCGCTTTTTTCGTAAACAGAACCCAATTCAGCCTGAAATGTAACCTTTTTTAGTTTTTGGGCAAAATCATCCATGTTTGACTTAAGATCCTGATCCCAGAAAAATTTTGCATCGGAAAGGCGAGCTCTTAAAACTCTTTCATGCCCGTTCCCAACTATTTTCATGTCTTTAACCCGGGTATTGTTTACTGCTATGAAATATGGTTTTAAATTATTCTTTGTATCTTTTAAGGCAAAATATTTTTGATGCTCTCTCATTGCTGTAATAAGGACTTCATCAGGGACTTTTAGAAAATCATCATCAAATTTTCCTACCACAGGATATGGATATTCCACAACATTTGTTACTATGTCCAAAAGCTCTTCATCTTCAACGACCAGGCTATCATAATCTTGAGCAGCTTTTGTTATGGATTTTAAAAGAAGGTTTTTTCTCTTTTCAATATCAGGGATAACACCTTTTGCCTCAAGGATTGAAGAATAAGATTCTGCAGATTCTATTATATATTTCTCAGGAAACATAAATTGATGACCAAAAACAAAAGATGAAGATTCAATATCACCAATTTTAAAATTTAGCACTTTTTTGCCAAGCAGTCCTGTCAAAGAAATAATTGGGCGAGCAAACAGATTAGACATGCTACCCCATTTCATGACTTTTGGGAAAGGTATTAAAAGAATCTGCTCTGGTAGGATTTTTTCAAATATCTCAGTTGCAGAAGAAGTCTTTGCTTTAACCTCGGCTGTAAGGTACTTTCCTTTTCTCTGTTCTGTGATAGTAATTTGCTCAACTGATATCCCTGCTTTTTCTGCAAAACCTATTGCTGCCTTTGTTGGGTTGCCATCTTTATCAAAACCCACAAATTCGGGAGGGCCATAAATTATAGAGGTCTCTGATTTTTGCTCTATTGCAACCCCGTCAATAATTAATGCAAGACGTCTTGGTGTACCAAAATATTCACATTTACCTGATTTTATTCTTTCTTTAGCCATTTTTGAAAGAAGATTTTTTTTAAAAGCTTTGAGAGCAGGAACTATATACCCTGCTGGAATCTCTTCCGCTCCTATTTCGATTAATAGAGTTTCCATAATAATTATGCCTTCTCTCCTTTCTTTTTCAATAGCTTCTCTTTTAACACTTTGTCTTTTAATAATGGAAACCCGAGTTCTTCCCGATGTTCCACATAGTTTTTAGAACATGCCCTTGCAATATCCCTGATTCTCTTAATATATCCTGTCCGCTCAGTTACACTGATCGCACCTCTTGCATCCAGCATATTGAAAATATGCGAACACTTAAGGCAACATTCATAGGCAGGAATAACAATCCTATGTTTCATAATTTTATGAGCTTCTTTTTCATATTTGTTAAAATTGTCAAAGAGCATATCAATATCGGCAATTTCAAAGTTGTATTTCGATTGTTCAACTTCCTGCTGGTGGAAAACATCTCTATATGTTATTTCATTATTCCATTTAAGGTCAAAAACATTGTCAACTCCCTGAAGATACATGGATATTCGCTCAAGACCATATGTCAATTCAACTGAGATTGGTGACAGATCCATGCTTCCTGTTTTTTGAAAGTACGTAAATTGTGTTACCTCCATCCCATCAAGCCATACTTCCCAACCTAGTCCTGCAGCTCCAAGAGTAGGAGACTCCCAGTCATCCTCAACAAACCTGATATCGTGTTCCAGAGGGTCAACTCCCAAAACTTTTAAACTTTCGATATATTGTTGTTGTATATCAGGAGGTGAAGGTTTGATAAGCACCTGAAATTGATAATAATGTTGCAGTCTATTAGGATTTTCCCCATACCGTCCATCTGTGGGTCGCCTTGACGGCTGTACATATGCTGTCTTCCATGGCTCAGGACCCAACGCCTTAAGAAGAGTTGCAGGATGAAAAGTACCAGCTCCTACTTCCATATCGTAAGGCTGGATTAATACACAATCTCTGTCACCCCAAAACTTTTGTAAATTTAGAATAACATCTTGAAAATTCATTTTGCTCTAACCTTTTTAAAATATTATATATTTAACAATCAATTCTGATTATTTCTAATAAACCCTGATTCCCTCAGAATCAACTGTAGTATCTAAAACTTTTGCCTCTTTTTCATTTTTAAGCAACTCATTAAACTCATTCTTTAATTCTTTAATATTCTCTTTATTCCCAATTGCCCAGACACATCCCCCTCCTCCGGCACCTGTAAACCTTGCACCAGCATCCAATTGTAATGCTTTATTGAACAATTTTTTCCCAACAGGGTCAAGTACTTCAGGAGTCATTTCTAATCTTATTTGAGTCTCCTGATTCATATAGTTTCCTGCAAGACTGAAATCATGATCTTGTAATGCTCTTGCAAACCCATCAGTTAATTTTACAATTTTTTCAAATTTATCACGATTTTCACCACAAATAAACTGGTTTACCCATTTTTTATTAACTTGACTTGATACATGGGGAATGCCGCAATATGCCACAAGTATTCTGTCATTCAATTTATTGATATTTTTGTCTTCCTTTAATATTGGCTTTTGTATAAATGCCGGCTGTCCATTCGTACCAAGTTTCCAGAACCACTGGTTTACTCCGCCAAAGGCAGCAGCAAGTTGATCCTGCATACCGCATGGAACGCCTGCCACACTTGACTCAATATAATGAGCAATCCATGCTACTTTTTCAGCATTAATTTTCTTGAACTTTTGCACATTCTTGCCTGCATTAATAAACATATCCTTTGCAGTAAGAAATGCTGCTGTGATAGCAACTGCCGCAGCAGAAGAGCCTCCAAGCGCACTTCTTGGTGGTGAAGATGACTCAATATGGATATGAACACCATCAACATTAAAATAGTCAGCTATTGCAAACATAAGTCCCATTGGATGATTAAATGGAGCTTTAAAAGCCTGAAATTGAGCGCTTTCAAATCCTTTTGAAGAAATTTTAACATGGTCCTCTTTAAATGCAGACAAAGTCACATGGGTACGCATATTAATTGCAATATTAAAACTCGATGGAAACAAAAAGTTTAAAGGTAGAAAAAAAGTGCTGATATCTAGTGTACCTCCTAAATCGACACGACAGGGTACAGATACTTTTATTTCATTTTTCAAAAGCAGATTTGTTAAATTCATCTTCCCTCTTAATCCTTTTCAAAAATGCAAGGCTTTTAAATTCACGTCCAATATGAAAAGGAATAAAAGCCTGTAAAAAGGATTCCCCTTCTTTAATTGCAAGCTTTGAAAATCTAATTCTACCAGCCTTGGAAATTTCATTTTCATTTATCCAGGCAAGTTGCTTTAAGGTCCCCTTTGAAATATTTATATAGTTTATTCCAGCTCTTTTCCTGCATTTATTACAAACAAGGCGACCATTTTCAATATCAAATATCACTTTTTTCTGACTTATTTCGGTTTCGTCAATGGGCGTTCTACATATCCCGCATTTTTTCAAATCAGGAGTGAAACCTGAAATACTCATAAATCTTATTTGGAATAAAAGATTTATAACTTGTTTCGATATAAAACCTGTATTCAGAGCATCAAGAGAGAACAAGAAAAGTTTAAATAGTGCAGGCTGCGGCTTTTGTTCTTCCAAATAAAAAGTTATTATCTCCGTCCAGTAACTTGCATATCCGGTCTTCTCAACATCTATCCGGATTTTTTCAAAAGGGTCTTTCAAGTCAACATTAAAAAGTATTGGTAATGCATGCTTTTTCTTCTTAGAAAACAAAACCTGAACATTCATAAATGAAAAAAGATCTAAAGAGCCCTGAAACCGCCTTATGCTTTTTTTTGCATTCTTTGCAATAACTGAAATTTTTCCTGCTTTTTCAGACAGAAAAGTAATTATATAATCATAATCTCCATATTCTATTCTTCTCAGCAGGACGGCGTCTGAGGAGAAATCTATCATGGATGCTTATAATCCAAGTAGAATGGTAGCAATTGCAAAATAACAGGAAACACTTACAATATCGACAGCAGTTGTAACAAAGGGACCTGTAGCAATTGCAGGGTCAACACCAATCTTTTCGAAAAACAATGGAATCCCAGAACCCACCAGGGCTGCAACTGACATAGATAAAACTACTGCAAGCCCAACTGAAATTGCAAGAGATATAAAGACTGTCTCTGTTCTATAGGTAACACTTGCAACCACTCCTATAAATAGCCCATAAAAAATACCAAGAATCAGGCCTATAGCAAGCTCTTTGGATATAATTTTCCAAAAATCTCTTATGTTGATCATACCGGTTGCAATACCGCGCACAACAATTGTTGATGATTGTGTGCCTATATTACCACCCATTCCCATAATAACTGGGATAAAGGCTGCTAGATATGTATATTGTGCAAGACTTGCTTCATATCTGCCAATTATAAAAAATGCTGCAAGCCCGCCTATAAAACTTGCAAAAAGCCATGGCAAACGTATTTTTGTACCTCGTAAGATAGTCTGGGTTTCAACATAATCATTACCCACTCCAGCCATTTTCAACATATCTTCTGTAGCAGAATCATGGAGAATATCTATAACATCATCCACAGTTACAATACCAACAATTCTGTTATCATCATCAACAACAGGCACAGCAAGATAATCATATCGAGAAACAACCTTGGCAACCTCTTCTCTGTCAGTGTATGTTTTAACCGAAACAATATCTCTTGCCATAAAATCTTTTAATGGTTTTTCCGGATGAACAACAACAAGTTGTCTTAATGAGCTGACTCCTACAAGTTTTTCATATTCATCCACAACATAAATATAAAAGGGCATTTCAACATCAATAAATTTGTTTTGCAGAGATTTAATAACTTCTCCTGCCCCCACATCTTCTCCAAGGGCAATAAAGTCCGGCATCATCAAACTTCCCGCAGTATCCTCCCCATGGCTCATGAGTTCTTCAACATCATCGGAGCCCTTGGTTTTCATTTTTTTTAAAATTCTATCGGAAAACTCTTCATCAAGTATTCCTAACAATTCAGCAGCATCATCAGCTGGCATTTGATCAAAGATTTCAACAAGAGATTCAAATTTAATATCTTTTACAAGGTCTAAAAATGTACTTTCTTCAAGTTTTGAAAGGAGGGTACCTTTTTGTTCTAAAGTCCCAATATAAGAAAATAATTTTGCTTTGTTATCTGTACTGAGTTCACGAAAAACAGCTGCTAAGTCGACAATATGGGTTTTTTTGATAATATTTTTGAGCTGCTTTGTAGCTACCCGTCGCAAAAGTCTTTTTATACTAATTATTAGTATTTCATTAGGTTCCTTTGCCATATTATTTCCCTTTATAAATCACGCGTTTATCAAAATTATATTATTAGATTATAGTATAATTTTTAAATGGGATCTCTCTTTTAAGACCTTAAACCATTCTATATACTTTTTTTCAGCTTTAGCAGCAAATAATTTACCTACAATTTCGTCATTTGCCTCCTTTAAAGTTTTACCCACTGATAACTCAATATTTTCAAGATAAAAGATTTGAAAGCCCCCATCAGTTAAAATTACATCAGTATATTGGTTCTTTTCAAGTAAAAGTATATTTTCTCTTATTTTCTCAGCAAACACATCAAGCTCAAACGAACCAAGGTCACCACCTGAAGAAGCATTTGGAGCCATCGAATATAACCTTGCTGTTTCTTCAAAACTTTGACCCAGATCTAATAATTGCTTGGCTTTTTCTATCTCTTCTTGCCCGGGTGCAAGAATATTTCTTAAATAATATTTTTTTGATCCGGCATATTGGGCTTCATGTTCATCATAATATTCTTTTATTTCTTCATCGGTAATAACAACATTTGCCTTGATTACACGATTGATAAGTTTTGGTTGCAATATCTGACGGCGCATGTCACTTTCATATTCTTCATATGTAATTTTTTCTTTTAAAAGCGATTCTATTAACTCTTCTTTAGTAATATCCTCTTTCTTTAAAATTCTATCTATTGAAGCTTGCAATTCTTCATCCGAAACTTGAATGTTTAACCGTTTTGCTTCCTGCTCAGTCAGTTTGGATTCAATCATCTTTTCGAGCATGTCTTTTTGAAGTTTATCAATAATTTTGTTTTTTTTCTCGCTGGGATAATTAGTTTTTTCAAGTTCTATAAAATAAGGTTTTAGTGCTGTATTCAATTCAACAAATGTGATTATCTCCTCATTTACAATTGCTACAATTCTATCTATAATTTCAGCATGAGATATCTTAAAGCATACAGAAACCATTATAAATACAATTATAAAAACATTAATTTTTTTTGCCATATTTAATTTGCCTTATATATTTTTTCTGGTTACATACCCCTGATTATTCTTTACTGGTCTCATTCAAACCTATGAAAAATTTTTTGAGTTCTTCTTTATTTATCTCAACCGGATACTTAACAATAGCCTTATCAATCCAGTTAAAATACTTTTTTTCAGTTTTTTGTTCTCGAAGTTGAACAATTAATTCATCTTCGCTCAAGTCTTGTTTTCCCTCTTTTTTATACTTTTCATAAAAATCTACAACATCTTCAGTATTAATGACAATTTTTGCTCTTAACTCCTGTTGAATCAAACGATCAATAATAAGCCGTTTAATAAATCGTTTTTTCCAAAAAGAATACTCAACAGCATTTTTTAGGAGCATATCTTCAAATGCATCACCAGGATAATCCTTTAAAAAAATAGCCTCCGCATTTTTAAAGTCGTCATCTGATATAAAAATCCCTTTTTCACGAGCAGTATGTAATAAAACAGTCTCTTCTGATAAATCCTGTATAATTTGCATTACAATACTATTATACTCAGATGGAAAATCTTTAATATTATAAACATAGCTGGCTTTTCTAAGTTCCAGCTCATCAGTAAAATCCACTGATGTAATAATTATATCCTTTGATCTTAAAATATAAGTGTCTAACTTGTTTTGATTGTCTGTATTACTGCAACTTGAAAAAAATAAGGAGAAAAAAACTAAAACACCTAAAAAAGAATTTTTATTGGACCAACTCACTTTTCTTAATCCTTGTTATAGAATTTACAAAAACTATACACCTTGCTTAACCAAAAACTATTACCATTTGCTTGAGTTTGTTGCAAGATTTTTTACTTAAGTTCTTGTAGATGACAGGCAACATAATGTTCTTTTTCCCTATTATTTAACAACAAACCAGGCTCTTCTTCTTTACAGACAGCCATGGTATGCCTGCATCTTGTATGGAACCTGCACCCTTTAGGAGGATTTTGTATTGAGGGTAATTCACCTTTAAGAATTATTCTTCTCTTTTTTATTTTTGGATCAGGAAGAGGGATTGCAGATAATAATGCTTCGGTGTATGGATGCAAATGTTTATTATATATGGAATCAGCATCTGCTATTTCGACTATTTTACCTAAATACATAACTGCTATTCTGTCTGAAATATGTTTTACAACTGCAAGGTCATGGGAAATAAATACATATGTAAGCTTCATTTCTTCCTGGAGTTTTAAAAGAAGGTTTAAAATCTTGGACTGGACTGAAACATCTAAAGCAGAAACCGGCTCATCACAAACAATTAGCTCTGGATTCAAACTTATTGCCCTTGCTATTCCTATTCTTTGTCGCTGGCCACCACTAAACTCATGGGGGAATTTAGACATATCTGTTCTTTGAAGACCCACTTTTTCAAGAAGTGTCGCGATTTCTTCATCAATATTAATCTTGCTCTCTTTTTTATGTATAATATATTTTTCTTTGAGAATTTCTTTTATAGTCTGCCGTGCATCTAAAGATTCATATGGATCCTGAAAAATAACCTGAGCCTTGAGGCGGAACTCTTTTAATTGCTTTGAATTAAAAGAAAATATATCTTCTCCACAAAATTTAACATGGCCATCTGTTTTATCATATAAACCTGTGATACATCTTCCAAGAGTAGTTTTGCCACAACCGGATTCTCCTACAAGGCCCAAAGTCTCACCCTGTTTAACAATAAAAGAAATATCATCAACTGCATATATAAAACCTTTTGGCCTTAAAAACACCCCTTTATGAACAGGAAAATACTTCTTAAGGTTAACAACTTCAAGAACCGGCATCCTAATTCTCCCTATTATTAAAAAGATGACAGAAAATAGAATGATTTGGTGAATATTTTTTCTCATGGGGAATATGATTTACACATATTTCTAATTTATCTGGACACCGTGGACTGAATCTACATCCTTTCGGCATATTTTCAAGTGACGGGACCTGACCTTTTATGGTTGGAAGTTGAGATTTCCTCTTTTTACCTAGTTTATTGCTAAGGGATGGAATTGAGCTTAAAAGCCCTTTTGTATACGGGTGAAGAGGGTTTTTAAAAAGCTCATTTACTAAAGCTTTTTCAGCAACTCTTCCCGCATACATAACAATAGCTTCATCACAATTTTCAGCTATCACACCAAGGTCATGCGTAATTAGAATGACTGACATTGAAAAACTATTCTGAAGTTCTTTGATTAAATCTAAAATTTGAGCCTGAACTGTAACATCCAAAGCAGTAGTCGGCTCATCAGCAATTAAAATATCTGGCTTAGAAGCTAATGCCATGGCAATCATTACCCGTTGTCTCATTCCACCTGAAAGCTGATGAGGGTATTTTTTTAATACTTTTTCAGGATCAGCAATTTCAACTCTTTCAAGCATTTCAACAGAGGAGTTCCTTATTTGTTTGAAAGTCATCTCTTTAAAATGAAGATTATAAACTTCTTTTATCTGTTTTCCTATTGAATGAACCGGATTTAGTGCAGTCATTGGCTCCTGAAATATCATTGCAATCTTTTTACCCCTGATTTTAGTCATTTCTTCAGAAGAAAAATTAAGAATGTTTTCATTATTAAAGATTATGCTTCCATTAATAATTTGCCCTGATGGTTTTGGTAGCAGCCTCATAATACTGAGTGCTGTTACACTTTTTCCGCACCCGGATTCGCCTACAACTCCTAGAGTTATACCTTTTTTCAGCTCAAAGCTCACATGATCTACAGCATAAACTTTACCTGCCTCAGTATCAAAAGCAACTGAAATGTCGTCAACAATAAGAGCTAATTCATTTTTCACTTGTCAATTCCTAGTATAAAATTTTCATTTTTAATAGTAACAGGAGCAAATTTTTCATTGTTTTTCATTGCAATAATTGTTTCATCATGCATTTTTTGATCAAACCAGAATAAACCACCATTCATAGAATTAAATGGATCAAAAAGCGAGGTGGATTTTTTTGTACCGTGAAAAGACGGAAGTCTGAGCCATCGCCAATATCCTTGCCTGACATAGGGGACCATAAAGGTCGGCACAAACACTGCCTGATCATAAACCTTGCTCTGAATTTCTATAGACAGATCAATCCTTATCTTTTCATCAAGGCTTGCTCGGTATTGATCAATCAACTTGTCTATCACTGGATTATCTGTATTTGTTATATTGTTGGTCTGGGGTTTATGTGCATTGTCTGAGTGCCAGAATTGCCAGAAAGCAGGTCTTAAACCTGTACTCCAGCCCATCCATGCCACATCATGTTTTTTCTCAAGGAATTTTTTAAATGTTGCTGACATATCAAGTTTTTGAAGATTCAACTCAACTCCTGCTTTTTTTGCCTCTTCTTTTAAAACAACAAGCCTTGGAGTATGCTCTTCAAATCCATATGTAACCTCGACACTGAAACGGTCTTGCCCTTTTATCCAGATTCCATCGCTCCCCCTCTTCCATCCTGATTCTTTCATTAAAGACTCAACTTTGCCAATTGAATATGTTTTAGGTTTAATATCGGTATTAGAGTATTTGCCATAGCCTACATAAGCATGATCAAGCCTGGAATAATCATTCCTCAAAACCTTTGTAATCACCTTTTCAATATTCATTGCATGGGCAAAAGCATTTCTTACATTGATATCTGAAAAAATTGGTTTATCGACATTAAGCCACATTCCCATTGCCGATTGTTGAGTATTGTTAAAAAACCATATTTTCTCAACATACCCATCATTAAAAATAGAGATATCTGATTTCTCATGCCAGTATTCAGGTATTGTAAGGGCAAATATATCGATTTTCCCTTTTTTAAAATATTCAAACAGCATGTTATAATCTCGTATTACATTAAAAATTACGTGATCCACATTAAACCTGTTTTTAAAATAATGTTGATCTTTTGCCCACCAGTCTTTTTTCCTTGCGAATCTAACAAACTTACCTTTCTGAAAATCTGAAATAATGTAAGGTCCTGTATTCGGAACAATTTCCCAGTTATATTTATGAACAAAATCCTTATCAAGGTTTTTAAAAAAATGCGCTGGGACAGGTGTTATACCAACTGTCATATAAAGATCCGGCTTTGCTTTCATGCTTTTTACAGCAAAGGTATAATCATCGTACACAATAACTTTGTCTATCTCCTTGCTATAATAGTCATTATACCAAGGGGCTATAATATGTTTTGAGCGCATAAACTCAAGGGCATATACAAAATCCCAGGCAGTCAATGGTTTATTATCAGACCATCTGGCATTTTTATTCA
>JAGLHT010000025.1 GCA_023143455.1 Desulfobacterales bacterium | reverse complement strand
AAGTGCTTGACCGAATATTTACACATATACTTGAATTTTTTCAGTGATATTACGGACATAATTTTTTGAAAGGTAGTATTGATCAATAGTTATATTTTTTGAACTAAAGAAATCTGTTTCTTCAACACCTGGATTAATGAGCTGTAAAAACGGTTTCCAATGCTTTCCTGCTAATTTAACAGTTTTATACTGTGAAATAACTCCTTTTTCACCCTCTTTCAAATTGATTGGAAGCCAATGGAATGAACTACCTGTAGGAATTCTACAAATTATTACAAATAAATACTTTTTTGATCCAGCATTGAAATTATGATACTCTTTATCATATACAAAGCCGTTCCCTTTTTTGAGATATTTAAACTCTCCTAAATACTTAAGGTCTTTATCTATTAAAAGTTTAAGGTTAGGGTTTTTTGATTCAAACATATTTTGATCATCAACGTTGACAACTGGTTGCATAGATGCGCAACTAGTTAAAAATAAACACATTAAGAATATTAATAATTTTTTCATCAAATATGTCTCCCTATAATCTATTAATTATTTTCAGCAATAAAAAATGGTAAGTGATTATAATTATCGATACACTTTCTTTATTAATTCAGTATCAAAAAAAATATTGGAAGTAAATAGAATCTTGATTGCGTTATTTATATTATGAAAATTATTGAACATTTCTTAGTTTTTCAAAATGGAAGAAACTCAAACATAACTTGCATTATGTTGCGAGTTTGAAAATTCAGCAATTCAAATAGTATCTTTAACTCTTAATTTATTGATTAAATTTTAAGCTTTGCCGTTGACAGGACTTGAATGTTATCCGCGGCGTGAAAATGTCGTAAAACAATTCAGTACAAGTGAGGGGTCAAACCAATGCATCAAAATATGTTATGTGGAAACTAAGATTTCTTAAAGCAAATAGTCAGTTTATTACTTTTGCTATTTTTCTTTATCATTTAAATCGAGATCAAAAATTTGTCTTGCAGCATTAAGATAAAAAGGGTTCTCTCGGTGTGCTCCGGGTTCTTTTAAAAACCGAATGGGATCATGCATTATCCTGGTTGCAATCGCTTTTGTCATTCTTTTTATGGCTTCAGTGTCTTTTTTGGAGAGATGATTCATTGTTGAAAGTGTTTTTTCAGTTTCAATCTCAGTTATTTTTTCTATTTTTTCTTTAACTGCTATAATTGTTGGAACAACTTCAAGGTCTTTAAGCCATTTGTTGAATTTAATAACAGCTTCCTCAATAAGTCTTTGGGCTTTTACAGTCTCTTTTTCTCTTTTACCAATATTTTCATTTACAATATTTTGAAGGTCGTCAATATCATACAGGTATGTGTTGTTGATTTTGTTTACATCAGGGTCAATATCCCTCGGCAGTGCAATATCTATGAAAAAAAGAGGGCGGTTTTTTCTTGTGCGCATGACTTCTTTAACCTGAGACTGAGTCAGGATATATTGAGTTGCGCCAGTGGAGCTTATGACAATATCCACTTCCTGGAGCATTTGTTCCATCTCTTCTAATTTTACAGGTTGACCATAAAATTTTTCTGCTAAATTCACTGCATTTTCAAATGTTCTATTGGCAACAATGATTTTTTTAACATTTTTGGATAAAAGGTGTTCCACAGCAAGCTCTGCCATTTCACCAGTACCTATCAGCATTACACTTTTTGTGGATAGATCACTAAATATTTTACCAGCAAGTTCTACTGCTGCATAACTTATCGAGACTGCATTATCACCTATACCGGTCTCTTTTCTGACTCTTTTTGCAATACTGAATGTCTTATGTAAAAGCCTGTTTAGAATAACTCCTGATGAATTGTTTTTGGTTGCTGTTTTAAAAGCAGCTTTTACCTGCCCTAGTATTTGTGGCTCTCCAATAACCATGGAGTCAAGACTTGAGGCAACATTGAAAAGGTGGTTTATGGCATCGCTACCTTTGTAAATATAAAGTGAATCTTCAAATTGAGTCAGTGCAATATTTTTAAATTCAGCCAGGAAATTTTTAATTGTTTCTATATTATTTTCTCCATTTGGAATGAATAGAACCTCTGTTCTATTACAAGTGGAGAAAAGAAATACTTCCCTGATATTTTCTTTTTGCTTTAGTTGTTCAAGAGCCTGAACTATTTCATCATCTGAAAAAGTTAAACATTCTCTTAACTCTATTGAAGCAGTTTTATGGTTTGCGCCGATAAGTATTATTTCTGGCATTGTTCCTTTGATCATTCTAAACTTTCTTTATAAATCCAAATAATTATTCAATACTATTTTGTAAAAATTTGATGATGACTTCCAATAAAGAGGTTGACTCCAAGAAATGTAAAAAGGAGCGCAGCAAATCCTATTATAGTCATTATTGCAGACTTTTTACCTTGCCATCCTGAAACCAGGCGGAAGTGTAAAAGTGCGGCATAAAAAAGCCATGTTGCCACAGACCAGATTTCTTTAGGATCCCACCTCCAGAAACTTCCCCATATTGATTTTGCATATATAAAACCTGTTACAAGTCCAAAGGTGAGCATTGTAAATCCGGTCACTATGCAGAGGTAGCTTGTGTAATCCAGCAAATCAAGGGATGGGAGCCGTCGGTAGAAGAATCCGGTTTTTTTCTTTTTTATTCCCCTTTCCTGAATAAGGTATAAAATTCCAGCTCCACAAGCCAATGCAAGTGCTGCTTCGCCAATAAAAATAAGACTAATATGAGAGACTATCCAGATACTTTTGATAGCAGTAATTTCTTTTCCGGGGGATGCAGGGGTAACAAGGGCTGCTATCATAATAAAGACAGTAAGAGGAGAAGCAAAAACTCCAAGTATCTTTAATTTTGAACGATATCTAAAAAATATAAAGGCTCCGGAAAGAGATAATGCTGCAATTGAAAGGTTCTGCCCCATAGTGTGAGCAGGCAGTGTGCCCGCAAAAAATGATTCAATTATTAAAGATATAAAATGGAATAAAAATCCAGCGCCCATTAAAAACAAAGCAGTCTTTTCAATCTTATCTTTTTGTTTAAAAAGATAAAGAATGTAGCCTGACATGCTAGAAATATATAAAAAAGTGACAAAATAGAGAAGCATATTTATATTTTCAGAAATTTGGATGGTCATTGTGTATCTCCTGAAATAAGGTTTTTATAGGTGTAGCCCTTTCCGAGTAATTCATGGAGAAGATTATTTGTTTTTTCATAATCTTTATCTTTGATTGCTTCAAGTAATTCACTATTAATAAGTTTTTGAAATATTATTTTATGTTCATGGGGTGCATGCTTTTGTGAAAGTAGTTTTTTTCTGATTTTTCCTATAATATAAAGAAAATCAGCATATTCACTCCCGAATGCATGCCCCAGGTCTTCTTTAATTTTTTTTGCAAGGGCAGGACTTTTACCAGTTGTTGATATGGTTATTAAAAGATCATCTCTGTTAACTATTGAGGGCAGAATAAAGTCACTCGCTTCCAGATTATCAGCAATATTGCAAAGGATTCCTTGTTTTTTTGCATGGCTGCTGATTTCAAGATTTAGCTCCCAATTGTTTGTAGCTCCAATAACAAGGAAGATATTTTTAAGGTCATCTTCATTATACTTTTTTTTTAAAAGAGTGACTCCTTGTTTTTCAAGATTATCAAACCCAGAGGAAAACTCTTGACTAATAACCGTTGTTGCTGCTCCACACCTGATTAACGTAGAGGCTTTTCTTGCACCCACTGAACCACCACCCACACACAGGCAGTTTTTATTTTTAACATTAAGGTTGATTGGATAATATTTCATATACTTATCAGTCAGTTATTTTGTTAATAAAGATCTATTATATATATTAATTTGAAACTATTTTCAATCTTATGCAACATGGGGACATCAAATCTTTCCTAAAAACTGTTGATGGGCTATAATCATTTTTAATTTGGTCATTATTTAAAACGAATAGGGCTTATAAGGATATAAAATGTTGATAGATTTTCATACACATATTTTCCATGAAAAAGTGCAAAAAGAGCGGGAACATTTTTTTTTCAATGAGCCTGAATTTAAATTGCTTTATAATTCACCAAAAGCTGAAATAGCTGGTGTTGAAAGTCTTATAAAAACAATGGATGAACAAAACGTAGAGATTTCTGTTGTCCTTGGGTTTCCTTGGAGGGATGATGACCTTGCAAGGGAAAATAATGATTATATTATCCAGTCAGTTGCAAAATATCCTGACAGACTTAAAGGTTTTGCATGTTTTGATGCTTTATCTAAAGGGGCACCCGAAGAAGCAAAAAGGTGTTTGAGTGCCGGACTTTCAGGCGTTGGAGAGCTGGCATTTTATTTAAGTGGCATTGATGAAAAAGCCATATCTTGTCTTGAGCCAATTATGGGAATATTGAGAGATTTTGGGAATCTGCCATGTATGATTCATACAAATGAACCTGTGGGGCATAAATATCCTGGAAAAACGCCTGTTACTCTTGAGCAAATATATAATCTCGCAAAAGCATTTCCTGACAATAAACTTGTGTTTGCTCATTGGGGCGGGGGAGTGTTCTTTTATAATATTATGAAAAAAGAGGTTAAAACTGTTTTAAAAAATGTCTGGTTTGATACAGCAGCTTCTCCTTTTTTATATGATCCATCAATATATAAACTTGCTGTTGATACAGGTATTATTGATAAAGTACTCCTGGGAACAGATTATCCATTGTTGAAACCTGATAGATATATTAAAGATATTGAAAAATCAGGGATTTCAAGTCTGGATAAAGAGAAGATTATAATGGGCAATGCATATTCCATTCTATTTTGATTTTAGGCAATGAAAGCAAAGGAAATACCCATGCCAAAAAAACCATCATATGAAGAACTAGAAAACCAGATAAAAGTATTGGAAAAAAAAATTGGACAATATGAGTCTGAAGATAAAACGCAGCATGAACCAATACTGATAAACATATTGGAGGGCAGTCCTGTACCAATGTTTGTCATAGATAATAACCATGTGGTAAAATTTTGGAATAACGCATTATCAAAATTGACCGGTTTAAAAGCAGGAGATGTTGTTGGGACAACTGACCCATGGAAAGCATTTTATAAAGATAAACGTCCGGTTATGGCTGATCTGATTGTAGAAAGGGCTGACAAAAAAGAGTTCTGGGATTATTATAAAGATAATTCTGAGTATACCACAATGGATAAATGTGCCTTAAAACAGGGTGCATTTGAATCACTGGATTTTTTTAAAAAGTTTGGTGAAAAAGGAAAATGGCTTTTTGTAACAGCTTGCCCCATGACTGATGATCAGGGAAACATTCTGGGTGCAATAGAGACATTGCAGGATGTCACTGATCGGACTTTAGCAGAAAAAGCTCTAAAGGATGATATTACCCAGCGTAAAAAAATTGAAAAAGAACTTCGCCACCTTCAAAATTATCTTTCAAATATTATCAATTCCATGCCTTCAGTTTTGATTGGACTTGATGAAAAATGTAAAATTACCCAATGGAATAGCCAGGCTGAAATTAAAACCGGTATTTTGGCAAAACATGCTCAAGGTAAGGATATTATTAGAGCTTTTCCACATTTGGGAATTGTGATGGAAAAGATTCAGAAAGCTATAAAAGATGGTAAGACCCAGGAAGATAAAAAAGTTTCCCGCAGATTTGATGATAAAAATTTGTATGAAGATATTACAATTTACCCTTTTGTTACAAATGGTGTTGAAGGAGTAGTTGTGCACATAGATGACGTTAGTAATCAAGTGCGCCTTGAAAAGATGATGATACAATCAGAAAAAATGCTTTCTGTAGGTGGTCTGGCCGCTGGTATGGCACATGAAATAAACAATCCTCTGGCTGGGATGATACAAAATGCACAAGTTATTCAATCACGCCTTACAAAAAATATCCCTGCTAATGATAAAGCTGCTTTAGAAGCAGGCACAACAATGGAATCCATAAAAAAATATATGGATAAAAGAGGGATTTTAGACCAGCTTGAGATTATACGAGAAACTGGATATCGAGCAGCAATTATCATTCAGAATATGCTCGCGTTTGTCAGACAAAGTGATACTGATTCAAATAAATCTGTACAAAATATTGATTGTGTACTTGATAAAACAATTGAACTTGCCCAGAGCGATTATGATCTTAAAAACAAATTTGATTTTAAGGAAATTAAGATTGTAAAGGAATATGACTCAAAACTACCTGGAGTTATCTGTGAACAAAGCAAAATTCAGCAAGTGTTTTTAAATATTTTAAAAAATGGTGCTGAGGCAATGCATGATGGAAAAGAAAGACCTGAAATTCCTCAGTTTACCCTGCGGATTTTAAAGGATAAAGACATGGTCAAAATTGAGGTTGAAGATAATGGACCAGGGATTGATCCTATAATATGCAAAAGAATTTTTGAGCCATTTTTTACAACAAAGAGTGTAGGTAAGGGAACAGGCTTAGGTCTTTCCGTATCATACCTCATTATTGTAGAAGATCATGGTGGTAGTATGGAGGTTGAGTCAACTATAGGCAAGGGAACAAAATTTATTATTAAACTGCCATCAGAAAAAATTAGCCTAAAGGAAGTCTGATTTCAAAAGCACTTCCTTTCCCTGGGGTACTTGTCACATTAGTACTGCCATTATGATACATGACAATATGCTTAACAATGGCAAGCCCAAGTCCTGTCCCGCCGGTTTCACGACTGCGTGCTTTATCAGCCCTGTAAAATCGGTTAAATATTTTTGAAAGATGTTCTTTTTTTATACCTACTCCAGAGTCTTTAATCTCAAGAAGTATATTTTCATTATCTTTGAAAGCATGGATTGAAATTTCTGTTTTTTCATGACTATATTTTATTGCATTATCTATAAGATTTATAAGTGTTTGTTCTATCAAAACAGGATCAACTGGTGCCATTAGTATATCAGGACATTTTTTATTTATTGTTATTTTTTTCTGATCGCTTAGATCCTGGCATTGAATGATTGCTTTGTCTATAATCTTAACAACATCACATTGCCTGAAAATTTTATCATCATTCTGTATTATTTCAAGCTGGGATAGAGATAAAAGATCATTGACAATGGCAGTCATTCTATTTACATTTTTTTCAATTATTTGTAAGAATTTTGTGTTTTCTTTGGAATCAGGATCAGATTTCATATCCTGAAGGGTTTCAACGAAGCCTTTGATAGCTGTCAACGGTGTTTTTAGCTCATGGGATACATTTGCTGCAAATTCTTTGTGCATATTTTCGAACATTTTGATTTTTGTAATGTCATGAAACATTATAAGTGTACCCATGCGATCGTTCTGCGTATCATGCATCGCTGTTGAATGGATGTTAAGTATAATTTCTTTCTCTTTATTGAGTGTTAAAATTTCATCAATGGGCTTATCTGTTGATAGAGCTTTTTTGATAAAGTGTTGGAGGTCTATGTTCCTTGAGACTTCATAGATATTTTTTTGTTCTATCTCTGAAATAGAAAAGTTAAAAATATTTGCAGCTGCTTTATTGATTGTTATAATTTTTTCATTCTTGTCAATGGCTATAAGACCTTCTTTCATGCTTGAATAAATTGCTTCAAGTTCTGTTGTCCTGTTCTCAACAGCATTGATTTTATCATTTAGGTTTGCCGCCATATTATTCATTGTAGATGCAAGTTCACCAAGTTCTTCAGAATCAGGCACAGCTAACCTTTGTTGAAGATATCCCTTTGCAAATTTTTGTGCACCATTTTTCATTTCTTCTATGGGGCTGGTTATACGCTTTGAGACATAAAGACTTATCCCTGCGGCAAATATCAATGTTATGGCGAGAGCAAAAAATATCTGTTTTTGTATAGATTTTATTTTTTTATCAACGGTTGAAATCGAAAGAGATGCTCTCATGACAGCAATGATTTCATTATTTTTGAAAATTGGAAGGGCGATATACATCATGTTTTTATTTATAGTATCGCTGTACCTTATTGATATTCCCTTTGTCCCCTGTAAAGCAAGATGAATTTCAGGTCGATTTTTGTGATTCTCTATTTTGGCAATATCCGCACCAGAATCTCCTATTACTTTGCCTGTAGTTTGAATAACAGTAAATCTAGTATCAGTCTGGGACCCTATTTCTTTTATTAGCTCATTTAAATTATTTATTTGTTTTTCATTAATAGGTGTAACTATTAGTTTTGATATTTCTCTTTGGGCAAGGCTTAATCGAATGGTTAAATCTTTTTCAACATTTTCAAGGAAGAAATTTTTAAAAAAAACAGAAGAATACCAGGTTACAATTGTAAGTGAAACAACCGTAATGATTAGAAAAGATGGGAAAATCTGCCATATGAGTTTTTTTGTTTTAAACATTATTTTATTCTTCTTTATTGATCTTTTGATTATCTTGAAATTTGTATCCAATTCCTCTCACAGTTTCAATTGCTTTGCCGTAAGTTCCAAGTTTTTTGCGCAGCCCGACCACTACTACATCAATTGACCTTTCAGTCACAGCATAGTTTTCTCCCCGGATCCCGTCAATAATTTGTCCCCTTGTAAACACCCATCCTTTTTTTTTAATGAGCATGGTAAGGAGTTCAAATTCTGAAGGTGTAAGGGAGATAGGATTACTATTAAGAGTAACAATGTGTTTATTATGATCTATCACTAAGCCCTGTTCTTTAATAATTTTTTCTGATTTGGTTTCAAGCAGTTTCTGCCTTCTCCTAAAAATATTCCTGATTCTGGCAATAAGTTCTTTTGGACTGAAAGGCTTTGACATATAATCGTTAGCACCAAGCTCCAGTCCTGTAATAATATCACTTTCATCCCCTTTTGCCGTAAGCATTATTATAGGGACCATTTGGAGTTCAGGATTATTTCTAATGATTCTTGTTACTTCAAGACCATCTATGCCAGGCAGCATTAAATCGAGAATTATTAGGTCTATCTGGCTGTTTTTAGCTATATCTAAAGCCTGCTCTCCTGTTGTAGCAAGTATGGTTTTATATCCCTCTTTTGTAAGGTTGAATTTTATAAGTTCCAGGATATCTTCTTCATCATCTACAATCAGTATTTTTTCTTTTGCCATATCTCTTGCCTTAAAAAAAGGTTCGTCAGTCCTGTCATATTAAAATTATTTTGTATCTTTTACAATTATTTATATATATTGCTGTATTCTTTATTTTTGTGGCGTATTATTTCACCTTCCACAAGATGGATTACCTCTTCTGCTATATTAGTTATATGATCTCCGATTCTTTCTATATGCCTTGATATTAGATACATATTTATTATATCAGAGACATTGCCAGGATTACCTTTTATTGCTTTTTTCATTTCTATAAAAGCTTCATCTCTCATTAAATTTATTTTTTCATCCATTAAAAGAGCTTCATATGCTGTATCAATATTCATTGTTACCAAAGAATCAAGACTCATTTTAAACATCTTCCCGGTCTGCTCAACCATAAAAGAGTAGTCGTAATTATATCCGCAGGGTAAATTTTTTGAGGCTGCCAATAGCCGCTGTGATATGTTGGATGACAAGTCACCAATTCTTTCAAGATCATTGTTGATTTTTATGGCAACTATGATTGATCTTAAATCAACTGCAACAGGTTGGTATAGTGCAAGCAGTTTAAGACACTCTTCTTCTATTTCTATTTCCCTGGTGTCTATTTCAATATCTTTTTCAATTACAGATAAAGCAAGTTTTGTATCGTTTGCCCTCACTGCCTGGGCAGACTTCTGAAATCTGTCTTCAACAATGGCACCTAAAGAGAGGATATCTCTTTTTACTTTTTCAAGCTCTTTTTGAAGGTAGGTCATTCTTTTCTCCTTATCCGAATCTTCCGGTAATATAGTCTTCTGTCTGCTTTAAAGCAGGATTTGTAAAAAGAGTATCTGTGTCATTTACTTCAATAAGTTTTCCCATATAAAAAAAAGCAGTCCTGTCTGATACTCTGGCTGCCTGTTGCATGTTATGGGTGACAATTATTATGGTAAGCTTTTTTTTAAGTTCATTGATAAGCTCTTCAATTTTCTGGGTTGCAATGGGATCAAGAGCTGATGCAGGCTCATCCATTAATAAGACTTCAGGGTTTACTGCAAGAGCTCTGGCTATACAAAGCCTTTGCTGCTGACCACCTGAAAGTTCCAAAGCATTGTTATTTAATCTGTCTTTTACTTCATCCCATATTGCTGCCTGCTTCAAACTTTTTTCAACAATCTCAGTTAATTTGGATTTATTTTTTTCTCCGTTTATTATTGGTCCGTATGCAACATTATCAAATATTGTCTTAGGGAAAGGATTGGGTTTTTGAAAAACCATTCCAACTTTTCTTCTTAAACTTACAACATCAACGTCAGAAGAATAGATAATATCATCATTAAGTTTAACGTCGCCTGTAATTTTTGTCTTTGGAATAAGTTCATTCATCCTATTTAGGCATTTTAAATATGTACTTTTACCACATCCTGAGGGTCCGATAAGGGCAGTCGATTTATACTCATGAAAATCAAGGGAGATATCGCATAAAGCTTGAAATGTATCATAAAAAAAGTCAAGTTTTCTTGTACACATTTTGATTTTTGGTTCCATTAATTATACCTTTATTATATTTTCATTTTTTTTCTGATACGGGATCTTAATATTATTGCAATTAAATTCATTCCAAAAACAAGAGCTATTAGAACAATTGCGGTACCGTATTGAAGAGGCAAGGTTTCTTCAATGTTGGTTCCTGCAGTTGCAAGTACATATATATGATAGGGCAGTGCCATTACCGCATCAAAAGGCGATTCTGGTAATACAGGGCTGAAAAAGACTGCTCCTGTATACATTATGGGTGCTGTCTCGCCAGCGGCCCTTGATAAACCAAGAATAGCACCTGTGATAATACCTGGAAATGCCGCAGGAAGAACTATTTTATAGATTGTTTGCCATTTTGTAGCACCCATGGCAAGGGAAGCTTGTCTGTAGGTGTCAGGCACAGATTTCAGGGCTTCTTCTGAAGATGCAATTATTACTGGCAATGTCATTATTGCAAGAGTAAGGCCACCTGCAATAATTGAAACTCCCATTTTTAAAACAATACAAAAAAAGGCAAGCCCGAAAAGTCCGAATACAATTGAAGGAACACCTGCAAGGTTATTGATTCCCATTCTAATAATCCTTATAAGTTTTCCTTTAATGGCATATTCATTAAGATATATTGCAGAGGCAACTCCAATGGGCAGCGCTGTTATAATTGTAACAGCACATAATAAAAATGTCCCAACTATGCATGGGAAAATCCCTCCTTTTGTCATTGAGTCAGTGGGAGGCTGTGAAAGAAATTCCCATGATATTGCTTCTATTCCATTGGACAGGAGAAAAAACACAATTATTATCAGAAGAATGCCATTGAGAAAGGCTGAAGAACTGAAGCTAAAAAATACTGCTTTTTGTAAATTTTTACGTCTCCAGGATATTTTTTGTAACATTATTAATAACTCTCTTCTGTTTGTTTATATTTATAGGATATGTAGTCTGCTGCTAAATTAAAAATAAAAGTAAATATGAAAAGTGTTATTGCCACAGCAAACAAGGCATAGTAATGCTCACTGTGATATGGAGCTTCAGCCATTTCAGCAGCAATGGTTGAAGGCATTGGACGGATAGGATCAAATATTGACCCCGGTACTATTGCAGCCCCTCCTGCAACCATCAACACAACCATTGTTTCTCCTATTGCCCTTGATAATCCAAGAATTACTCCGGTTGATATACCAGACAAGGCAGCTGGAATTGTTATTTTGATAATGGTTTCAAGATGGGTTGCACCCAGTGCATAAGAGCCTTCTTTAAGAGCTGAAGGAACACTGAATAGGGCATCTTCTGATATGGAACAAATTGTTGGTATAGCCATAAATGCCAGCATTAATCCTGCATTAAACAGGTTTAACCCAACCGGGATATTAAAAAATTTTTGCAAAAATGGTGCGACAACAATCATGCCAAAAAAACCAATTACAACCGAAGGCATGCTCGCCATTAGTTCCACAACAGGCTTTACAATTTCAGCAATTCTTTTATCTGCAATTTCTGCAATATATATAGCTGTCATAATTCCCAGAGGAATTGCAAGTATTGCTGAGAATGATGCAACAGAGAATGATCCAATTATTAAAGGAAAAATTCCAAAAGCAGGTTCGTCATCGGTTGGATACCATAAATCACCAAAGATAAACTCTTTTATTGAAACATGTTCAAAAACAGGTATGCCTTCCATAAATAAAAAAAGCATTATCAGAAAGAGCATTGTTATTGAAAGGAGTGCAATCCCTAAAAAAATGAATTGCACTCCTTTTTCTTTGTTTATTTGCGACAATTATTTGTCTCCGATTCCAGGCAGTTAGAATATTGGTATGGAACCGGCTTCAGTAACTAGCTTCTGACCTTCTTTAGACAATACAAAAGCTATAAAACCCATTGTGTCACCTTTTGGCCAGTTGTTTGTGAACATGAACATTGGTCTTGTAATAGGGAATGTCCCATTGAGTGTATTTGCTTCAGTTGGTTCAACATTATTTATTTTAACAGTTTTAATATCTTTTGAATTATAACCAAGTCCAATATATCCAATTGCACCAGGTGTTTTTGAAATAGCTTGAACTACAGCACCATTTGAAGGGATGGTAAGTGCTCCTGGCATAACTCTTTCTTTATTCATAACTAATTTTTTCCAGACTTCAAAAGTACCAGAGGAACTGTCCCTTGATATTACAACAATTTTAGCATCTTTTCCGCCAACTTCTTTCCAGTTTTTAATATTACCAAGATAGATATTTTTTAGTTGATCCATTGTCAGCTTAGATACTTTATTAGATGGGTTAACAACCGGTGCAATACAATCCAGAGCAACTCTAAAAGGGACAGGGTATATATCTTTGGATTGAGCAAGCTTAATTTCTTTGCCCTTGATAAACCTGGAGCTATTCCCGATATCTGCTGTACCATCTACTATGGCTTTTATACCATTACCGGAGCCGCCACCTGAAAGAGTAATTTTAACATCAGGATTGGCAGCCATATAAGCTTCAGCACATTTTTGGGCTATTGGCAGTACAGTGGTTGAGCCTTTAATTGTAAGCTCACCTGCAATAAGAGATGAAGCTGAAATTGCGATAAATAGGAGGTATATTATTGATTTGATAAGGTATTTCATTTTATTTCCTTTCATTTTTTAAGGTTATTTTTAATTCTGTTAATTCAGAACTTAAGCTGGATAGTAATGGAGTTTTGTTAGAATTGTATTAGGGAATTGTGCAAAGATGATTAGAAAAATATTACCTTTAATTTCAAATACTTATAAGCAAAGTATTTTCTAGTTTTTTTAATAAAACTATTGAAGTTTTTATTATTTTAGTATATTAATTTCCTAAGTTTTATTAGGAAAGTGTTTGGATTTTATTATAAAAAAGTTAAGAGAATAAAATGGATTTATTAGAAATACTTGTTCAAACCCTTGGTGGACTGGCGCTTTTTATCCTTGGCATGAAGACTATGACTGATGGTCTTCAAATGATTGCAGGTCAAAAAATTAAAAAAGTTCTAGAGGCTGTTTCATCAAACAGAATATTGGGTTGTGCCACTGGTGCTGGAGTAACTGCTGTTATTCAATCCTCATCTGCAACTACAGTCATGCTGATTGGTTTTGTCAGTGCAGGGATTATGACTCTTCAGCAGGCTACCGGGGTCATTCTTGGTGCAAATATCGGTACAACAGTGACTGCACAATTGATTGCTTTTAAAATTTCTTCTATTGCCCTGCCTGCAATTGCCATTGGTGTTCCTCTTAAGTTTTTTGCCAAAAAACGTAAAACAAGGTATCTCGGAGATATTATTTTGGGGTTTGGTATTCTTTTTTACGGAATGACTGTCATGAAGAATGGTTTGGGACCTATTAGAGGGAATCCAGAATTTATTGGATTTTTCTCCCAATTTGCAACTGATAATTTTGGCGGGATTTTGCTCTGCATTGGTATGGGGGCACTTGTGACTGTTTTAGTCCAATCTTCATCTGCAACCATAGGTTTAACAATGACACTTGCCATGCAGGGGATTATTTCATTCCCTACAGCCATGGCGCTTGTTATGGGAGAAAATATAGGAACAACCGTTACAGCATGGCTTGCAACCATTGGTTCTTCAAATATTGAGGCCAAGAGAACAGCAATGAGTCATACATTGTTTAATGTAATTGGTGTCAGTATTATGGTTGTTATTTTCCCCTGGTTTCTTAAATTTATTATATTTATGACAGGAACTATTGGAGGAGCCGGAGCAGTTGATAAAATTGTAAATGGTGATACTTTAAATGTTGGAAGATATATTGCAAATGGACATACTGTCTTTAATGTTGTAAATGCTTTAATATTTCTTATATTTCTTCCAAAACTTGTCCAAATAGTAATGTTTATATTCCCTAAAGGTAAGAAATCAAAACAAAGATACAGACTTCCTGAATTTGATGAAGTTCTTCTTGATTCACCTATAGGGGCACTTGTTGAAGTAAAAGGTGAAGTATTAAGAATGGGTGAGTTTACCAAAGACAGCCTACAAAAGGTTTCAGCCTGTCTTAAAATCAGAGACGATGACAGGCTTGCTGAAAGAGAAGTTGTTGAAGAGCATATTGATGCTATGCAAAAGAGCATTATAATGTTTTTAACAAAAATATCTCAGAGGGGTGTCTCAGAAAACGAAGCAATGGAAATTTCTGAAATGATGAGAATTTCCAATAATATTGAACGTATTGGCGATTCCATTGAAAGTATTTCAAAGATCCTTGAAAAAATATATGATGAAGAGTTAATGCTTAGCGAGGATGCTGTTGTAGACTTGGTAGCTATTGCAAATGAAGTTTATAGATTTGTTGATCTTGTGTTGGTGAATTTTGTTGAAAAAGAAGAAGTTTTTTTTCAAAAAGCTAAAGCAAATGAAGACCTCATTGATAAAATGCGTGAAGAAATGCGTGAAAAACATATTAACAGACTCAGAAAGAGTCTGTGTTCAGTTGATTCAGGAGTTGTTTATATCGCCATGTTGTCTCATTTTGAAAAGATAGGAGATCATTGTTTTAATATTGCAATAGGGGTTGATAGACTAACGTAAGGTTATTTACCCTGCATAATTTCCTGATTTAGATCTCAATACATAGCACTGCAATATCATCTCCCATGATTGTGTTTTCAGGGAAAATTTGTTTGATAAGCTCTGCTGGTATTTCTTTGTAGGGTATATCACGCATTTTTTTAAATTCAGGGAGAAGAGTCTGAGTCCCTGTTGCCCATGTGGTTTTTTTCTCAGCTGATTCAACTAGTCCATCAGAGAATACAATGAATTTATCTTTTTTTGATATATCAAGGTCCTGCCTTCCAAACTGAGCGTCTTTAAACATACCCAAAATATCTCCTTGTGATTCTATGAGATAAGTTTCCCCTTCAAAGGGGATGTGTACAACAGGTGGGTGTCCTGCATTGATCAGAACCATTTTTTTTGTACTTCGGTTAATGTGGATATAGCATGCCGTCAGGTATTTCCCTTCAGGAAGGATTTCTACAAGTACATCATTAATCATTTTCATACTTTCAGCAGGGGAGTAGATTGGAGTGCAGTTTTGAGCAAGAAGTGCTTTTACTGATGCGGTCATATAGCTTGTTTCAATATCATGTCCTGAAGAATCTGCTAAGAAATAGCCTGTTATATTGTCAGAAATTTTCAGGATATCGTAAAAATCTCCTCCCGCTTCTTGCATGGCTTCATAGTAGACCCCAAAATATGCGTCAGGGAAGTCTTCAGGTGTTGGCAACATTGATGTTTGAGCTTCAGTTACCTGCTTTAGTTTTTGAGCCTGATCCCGGATAAGCGAATTTGTTGCAATGGATAGTTTTAGATGGATTCTGACCCTGGCAAGAACTTCAAGTGGGTGGAATGGCTTTGTAATATAATCAACTGCACCTAGCTTAAAACCTTTGAGTTTAGAATCTACTTCAATAACACCAGTTAAGAAAATTATTGGAATTGTGCTTGTTTCTGAATTGTCTTTAAGATGCTTTATTACTTCAAATCCATTTTCTCCCGGCATTTGAATATCAAGAAGAATAAGATCAGGTATTTCCTCTGCAGCAAGTTGCCTGGCTTTAGGACCATCAATTGCACTTAGTACTCTATACCCTTCTTTTTCAAGGGATTTCTCAATGAGTTTTAAGTTCAACAAGTTATCATCAACTGCAAGAACTGTAAAAATTTGTGTTTTATCCATAACAAATACCTTTAATCTGTTTTCATGGCGTTTTCAATTTTCTTTAATTCTTCAACAATAATATTGGTTTTCTCTTTTAGCCCCTTGATGTTGCCTTCTTTTGCAGTCATTTCTACATCTTTTGACAAGGAAGCTATTTTTTGAAACCCTAAATTTCCAGATGCTCCTTTGATGGAATGTGCAGCTTGTGACACTTTTTCAGCATCATTTTCTTTTAGTCCAAAATTTATTTTTTCAATATCGGCAAATGAAGTAGTTGTAAAGAGTTCAAGAAGTTCGTTTAAATCTTCTTCGTCAAGACCAAGGTTGGAAGCTATCTCTTCGAAATTCATTTGTTCTCCTTATGCAAAGATGCATTCTATGAATTTATATGTAGGCATTTAATTAATTAATTTCTAATGAATTTAGTATATTAGATTTTTTTGTATCTGTAAACCTTGCATTTTTTATAGGATATATATAGAATGCCTATCTAATTTAAAATTAATTTTTTCGTATATGAGGTTTTGCATGGCTAAAAGACGAATTCTTGTTGTTGATGATGAAGAATCTATCCGTACATTGTACCAATCTGCTTTAGTAACACAAGGTTATGAGGTGTCTGCAGCAGAAAGTGGTGAAAAAGCCCTTGAAATCCTTGAAACGAAGCTAATAACTATTATGTTCTTGGATTTAAATCTTCCTGGAATGAGTGGCATTCAATTATGTAAAAAAATTATGCAAAAAATTCCCACAGCAATTTGTATCGCTGTTACAGGATATGCCTCTGATTTTGAGTTAGCTGATTGTAAAGAGGCAGGTTTTGAAGATTATTTTAAAAAACCAATGCCTTTAAAAGAATTGTTTAACGCTGCAAAAGCAGCATTTGATAAAATCGACAGGTGGGAAAAATCATAAAATATCTTTTTCAAGGTTTCTTATATTAATGTGGGAGCAAATTTTCTTGAAAAAATCATCAGTTTTAACACCCATTCTTACTTTTCCATCAAGAGTTCTTACGGAAAGAGTATTTGATTCTTTTTCTTTCTCCCCGATTGTAATTATTAAGGGGATATAATTCATCTGGGCAAGTCTAATTTTCTTTTTTAATCTTTCATTGGTTGAATCAACCTCACATCTGATTTTATTTTGGAAAAAAACTTTTTGAATTTCTTTGGCATAGGGTAGAAGCTCATCATTAACTGGTAGCAGTATCGCTTGAACAGGAGCAAGCCATAAAGGGAATTTACCTGCAAAATGTTCAATTAAATTTCCTAAAAATCTTTCAACAGATCCAAAAATTGTTCTGTGGATCATTACAGGTCTAGATTTTTCATTATTTTTATCTTTGTATGTCAAATCAAACCGTTCAGGAAGGGACATATCAAGCTGAATAGTTCCGCACTGCCAGGTTCTGCCAAGAGCATCAGTTATGTGAGAATCAATTTTAGGACCATAAAAGGCACCATCTCCTTCATTAATAACATATTTTTTACCATATTTATCAAGGGCTGACTGAAGACCGGATGTCGCCTCAGCCCATTGTTTATCACTTCCTATTGATTTTTTAGGTCTGGTTGAAAGTTCAAGGTTAAACCCCAGTCCAAATTTACTATAAAGTCTGTCAGTAAGTTCGAGAGCTCCAAGTATTTCATCTTCAATCTGGTCAGGTGTCATAAAAATATGGGCATCATCCTGGTGAAACGCCCTGACTCTGAAAAGTCCTGACAAAGCTCCGCTCAATTCATGTCTGTGAACAAGACCGACTTCTCCTGCTCTTAAAGGCAGATCTCTGTAGGAATAGGATTTGGTTTTATAGAGCAACATTCCACCCGGACAATTCATGGGTTTTATTGCATATTCTTCATCGTCAATAACAGAAGTGTACATATTCTCTCTGTAGTTTTCCCAGTGCCCACTTTGTTCCCAAAGTACACGGTTAAGCATTATGGGAGTTTTGGTTTCAACATATCCTGCTTTTTTGTGTTCCTCTCTCCAGTAAGATAGAAGTTCGTTCCAGAGTTCCATGCCTTTTGCATGAAAAAAAGCCATGCCAGGAGCTTGTTCATGGAAGCTGAAAAGGTCAAGTTGGGTACCAAGTTTTCTATGGTCTCTTTTTTTAGCTTCCTCAATTAAATTTATATATTTATTAAGAGCCTTTTTATCAAAAAAAGATGTTCCGTATAATCTTTGAAGCTGCTCTCTTGCCTGATCAGCTCTCCAGTATGCCCCGGAAATTTTCATTAGTTTAAACCCTTTAATCATGCCTGTATGGGGAATATGGGGACCTCGGCATAAATCTGTGAATGATCCTTGTTTGTAAAGGGTTATTTCCTGGTCTTCAAGCTCATTAATAATTTCAATTTTAAATGTATTGCCTTTAAAAATTTCTAAAGCTTCTTTTTTGGAAACAATAATGCGCTCAAAAATTTTTTTCTCATTAATGATTTTTTTCATCTCAGCTTCAATGATCTGAAAATCATCTTCAGAAATGGGAGGCATGTCTATGTCATAGTAAAATCCATTTTCAATAACAGGGCCAATTGTTAAAAGAGCATCTTTATAAACATTTTGTACTGCTTCTGCCATTACATGGGCAGAGCTGTGGCGAAGGATTTCAAGTCCCTGATCATCATTGATAGTTATGAATTTTATCGTTGAATCTTTTTTGATTTCACAGCTTAAATCAATTAAGTTTTCATCTAATTCCATTGCAACACAATTTCTTGCAAAACCTTCAGAAATAGTTTTTGCTACATCCATGCCAGTAGGAATATTATCGAAAGACTTTATACTGTTGTCTGGAAGTGTTATGTTAATCATTTTTGGGTATCCATAAATATTTAAAAAATTAGAAAATATAAATTCTAAGGCAAGTATAGAAAGTAATCAAGGAGAAAATGAATAAAGAATATAAATATATTGATTCCAATGAAGAATTTGATAGGTTTTATAAAACACTAAAATCAGAAAAAATTATTGCTGTTGATCTTGAGGCAGACTCAATGCATCATTTTAAAGAAAAGGTTTGCCTTATACAGATTGCAGGTACAAAAAGTGCCTGTGTGCTTGATCCTTTAAAGTTAAATGATTTTTCTATCTTAAAAATTCTTATGGAAGATGAGAAAATAGAAAAAGTTTTTCATGGGTCGGATTTTGATATAAGAAGTCTTGATCGAGAATACAAAATAAGAGTTAATAATCTTTTTGATACTGAAATAGCTTGTAAATTTCTCGGATCTAAAGAGAGAGGACTTGCTTCTTTATTAAAGAAATATTTTAATGTAGATCAGGATAAGAAATTCCAAAAAAAAGACTGGTCCCAAAGACCTTTGCCTAAAGAAATGATTTCATACAGTGTTGTTGATGTATTATACCTTATTGAGCTTGCCCGGATTTTAAAACAAAAGCTTAGAGAAATAAATCGGCTTGAATGGGCTCAAGAAGAGTTTTTAAGACAAGCCCAGGTAAGATATGAGAATAATAATGGTCCTTATCATTTTATGAAATTCAAAGGGGCAGGCAAGATGGATAAAAGAACTCTTGCTGTGCTGGAAAACCTTCTTAATGCGCGTGTAAAAATAGCTGAAAAAAGGGATTTACCATTGTTTAAAGTTTTAGGAGCTGGTGAAATTAAAGAAATCGCTTTTAAAAAACCTTTAACTTTTAATAACTTACAAAGATTATCAATATTGAGTAAAAGACAACTAAGCATGTATGGAGAACTATGTGTAACTGCTGTGAATAACGCTTTAAAACTTGATAACGCTGACATGCCAATATATCCTAAAATTAAAGCTTTAAAACTTCACAATATTGAACATAATAGAATAAAACTATTAAAGAAGATGCGGGAAAAAAGAGGTGAAGAGCTAATGATGGAGGAGGGTTTTTTGATAAATAATGTGTTAATAACAGAGATTGCCATTAAAAATACTTTGACAAAAGAAGAGCTTGAAAGTATTAAACTAATGCGAAAATGGCAGGTTGAGGCGCTTTCAGATGATATACTTAAGATTTTGAATAATTGTTAATAAGAGGAGTTTAGTATGAAAATAGATTTTACCAAGATGGAAGGGCTTGGAAATGATTTTATACTTATCGATGATATAGAAGGTTATATTAAAAAACAAATAGATTTTTCTTTTCTTTCAAAAAAACTTTGCTCCCGTCATTTTGGCATCGGTGCTGATGGTATTATCATTATCAATAATTCAGAATTAAACGATTTTAAATTTACAATATATAATTCAGACGGCAGCCAACCTCAAATGTGTGGAAATGGCATGAGATGTTTTGCCAAATATCTTTATGAAAATAAAATGATCAAAAAAAAGAAATTTACTATTGAAACAAAAGCAGGCACAATAATTCCTGAAGTTTTTACTGATAATGATGATAAAGTTGAACTTGTAAGGGTGGATATGGGAGAGCCTATTCTTATCCCATCTAAAATTCCCTTTGTTACACAAAATGAAAGGGCAATCAAAGAAAAGCTTTTTTTTGATGATGATAAAGAATATGTTGAAGTTACAGCAGTCTCCATGGGTAATCCTCACGCTGTAGTGTTTGTGGATGATATAAAAACAATAAATATTAAAAGCCAGGGGCAAAAAATTGAGAATCATGAAAGGTTCCCTGAAAAGACTAATGTGGAATTTGTAAAAGTAGTAAAAGAAGATGAACTTATAATGAAAGTCTGGGAAAGAGGGGCAGGGCAGACATTAGCATGTGGTACCGGAGCATGTGCTGCCCTTGTGGCGACATATTTGAATAAAAAATGTTTAAATAAAGTACTTATTCATCTGGAAGGTGGAGATCTTGAAATAGAGTGGAATTTGGAAACTAATCATATCTACAAAACAGGACCTGCGTCATTTGTGTTCTCAGGAAGCATTATGATTTTTTTAGATATATTCTACTAATTTGAATAACAGGTTTTAATCAAAAGAATAATAATAAATATTTTTTAAAAAAGTTTCATCCATGCAGCGATTATAATTAGAATGGAAATAGCTGTATATATAATGTCATCTGATTCTTTTTTTCGCTTTTCTGAAAAAACTATCGTATAGATTGTTCCAATAAAAAAACCCCATAAAAAGCCAAACAGGTGAGCTGAGATATCAGTGTTTTCGCCACCGCTTAAAAAACCCAATAATGCCATTCCTGCTGCAAACGGGGCAAATTTTTGAATATTGGATATCGGTGCTTCTCTTTTTTTTGCTATCTGTAAAGCAGTTAATATGCCGGCAGCCCCAAGTACACAGGTTGAAGCGCCAATGGAGAGATAAGCACCTTTTTTAAAGTATGCATTGGTGAGATTGCCTAAAAATCCTGATAAAAGCAACATTAAGCTGCCTCGTTCGTACCCTGTTAAGCTGAAAACACCTGTCCCAAAAACAAACAGGCCAACAAGGTTGCCAGCAAGATGTTCAATATCTGCATGGAGCATTAAGGCCGTAACTGCTCTGAAATATTCGCCTTGAAGTATATAGAGAGCTGAAGAGCCATATTCTCTTACAAGTTGTCCATGAATCGTATTGTGCCAGGAGTAAAAATGGATCAGACAAAGAATCGTCATGATTGTTAGTACAGCAGGAGACTTCCAGGAAAGGGATGACCTCGGGGATAGATGTTTAATCTGTCTGGTTTTATTTTCTGTAAAGTATTTTTCAAGGATTTGAGTGGCGATTTTTTCGTCTGTATTTTTTATTATAATATTAAAAGAACCATTGTTTTTAGTGAAATCTGTACGGATTTTTTGGGATGCAAGTACAAGAAGTACAAGATCTGCCTGCTCTCTCTTTAGTGAGTTGAAATAGTTTTTCATATATCCTTAATACAATTTTGGATCAATTATTGAGCTTTGCTCTTTAATGTGTTTATATACTTACGTATGGAATAAATCAAATTTGTAAATAGATAATTTTAGTTTTATTGAGAGGTTTTATGAAGATTATAAGATTTTTAGACAAAGAAGGGAATATACATTCTGGTTGCGATGTGCAAGATAGTTCAGCTTCTATAGTAAAAACTAATTCTTCAGGACAATTTATCGATACAAAAAAAAGAGTCAAAATAAAATCAATTAAACCACCAATAGCCCCTGCAGCGATATTTTGTATTGGCCTTAATTACAGGCTGCATGCTGAAGAAACAGGACTTGAAATTCCAAATTACCCAGTTGTTTTTATGAAAAACCCTGCTTCTGTAACATCTGATGGTTCAGAGATTTTCATTCCTGAATCCTGTATTAACCCTCCTCAGGTTGATTACGAGGCAGAACTTGCAGTTGTAATTGGGAAGGCAGCGAAAAATGTAAAAAAAGAACAAGCTTTGGATTATGTGGCAGGATACACATGTGCAAATGACATATCAGCCAGGGAATGGCAGAAAAATGCCGGAGCTAAACAATGGATTAAGGGGAAAAGCTTTGATACATTTTGCCCTATTGGACCATTCCTTGTAACAAAAGATGAGATTATAGATCCCCACGCACTTGAGATACAATGTAGATTGAATGGGCAATTATTGCAAAAAAGTTCAACATCCGATATGATATTTACAATTAATGAAATCATTGAATATTTAAGCGAGAGTGCTACGCTATTACCCGGAACTCTAATTCTCACTGGAACTCCAAGTGGTGTTGGATTTACACGGAAACCCCCAAAATATTTAACACCCGGTGACATACTTGAAACTGAAATAGAATCAATCGGTACTCTTACTAATTTTGTTAAAAAAGCAACCTATGAGCGGTAAAATGAGAAAGAATCTTTTTGCTACAACTTCTGATTCTTCTTCTGATGACACTATAAAGATTGGAGTAATTTTTTTGAAAACAGGTAGTGCAGCAGTTGCCACAGGGCCTGGATTTGAGACGGCGAGATTTGCAGCAGACGAGATTAACAGAAATGGCGGAGTATTAGGGAAAACAATTGTTCTAAGTTAATGCAATAAATGAAGCAGGAATTTTAAACAGAATAAGTATTAAAAATTTTCTTTCCAAAACAAAAGATTTCCCCGGCGTAGCAGGGAAAATCACTTTTGATGAGAATGGTGATCCGATAAATAAATCAGCTAACCCTGCAAGTACTGATTCTGATTTTGAAAGAGTAACAATCCAACGAAAATATAATAAAAATTTAAAACCGGCTTTATGTGAGAAAAGCAAGATTCAACTTCGTATTTTATTGTTAAAGATAATCATAAAGGCAATCTTAGAGTGGAATCTGTGCTCGGGAAAGGAACAAATTTTATTATTGAAATCCCCTTTGCCTAAGTCATTTAACTTAAGGCAACGGGGAGATTTTCAAGTTTTTATTGATTCGTACTCTTAGATTTTGTGTCTTTTTTTGTTTCAGGATTTGACATCTTGTTCGTACGTTGTTGAATTCTTTTTTTATCAGCATGGCGTCTAAATTGCTTAAAGGTATTTAAAAGTTTTTCAAAGCGCTCTTTGCCAAGGATTTCTCTTGTTTTGAGTGCAAATTCAAATCTATCCAAGGCAAGTTTTGTGCGCGTAGCCTGCGCCTCTTTATAAATCTGCATACATTTATTTTGATCAAAACTTTCTGAATCAAATTGCATTTCAAGTTTTAACATATCTTTTTGAAGCATGGCTTCAGAATCAATTAGTTTTTCTTTGATTTTTTGATAAAGGTCATCCAGTTTTTTTGTTTCCTCAGGGGTAATGTTTAGTTGCTCAGAGGCTTGAGAGAGTTTCCACCATCTGTGCAATGGAACCTGCATTTGTTTATTACCATAGCTGTGCCTGCCTGATTCCTTTCGTTGAGATGCAATTCCCATGCTTGTTGTTGCCCCAATCATTAGTACCATTGTAATGACGAAAATTATTTTTTTCATAGTATTTCTCCTTTATATTGTTTCATTGCTTGTTAGTGTTACAAATTCGATGAATTCATCAAGGTTATAGTTTTGATCATCAGAAGATGTGATAAACCCTGATAATGCGTAATCTTCCAGGTTGTCCATTGTTTCAGCAAATTTTAGATCACTATCAATTTCAGTTAATAAGGTTTCTGTTGATAATGGACCAGTTGTTAAAGAATCCTGCATGATGCTTTGTCGAGAGCCTAGTAAATAAAAAATTGATAAAGCACATAATACAATTACTGCAAAAGATAGGGCTGGTCGTAAAAGTAATCTGATAAACGGCTTTTTATATGTATTGCATTTTTTCTTTTCTGAAAAAACAGACATTATATTCAGTTGAGGTGGTTTTATCAGGTTCTCAGCTTTTTTTGAAAGGCCATTAAGTCTTAATTCAAGTTCCAGATTTTGTTTTTTGCATAATGAACAATCTTGCAAGTGTTGGTAAGTAGAAGTGTCTAAATCGTTTTTATCAATTACTGAAACTATAATTTGATCTTCTGTAAGATGGGCATCATTATTTTTCATTTGATTTGCCCCCCATGTCTCTTAATTTTTTTTATGCTTCGGTAAAGATGTGTTTTAACTGTGCTTTCACTCTTATTTAAAGTTTGGGAAATTTCATGGATAGTAAGATCGTCAATATATTTAAGCATGAAAATTTGTTTTTCGTTTTTAGAGAGAAATTTTATGTATTTGTTTTTAATTTCTTCTTCAAATTCTTTTGCCTTTATCAGGTCTGATTTGTTTTCAGAATAAGGGTCATATTCAATAATATTTTCAAGATCATTTGCCTGACCGAGAAAAGAGAGGAATTTCTTTTTTCTGTAAAAATCTTTAACAAGGTTTAGAGCAATGGAATATACCCAGGGTTTAAATTTTTCAGCTTCTTTTAGTTTCTTAATGTTTTTAAACGCCTTGATAAAGGCTTCTTGCGTTAAGTCTTGCGCATCAGTCCAGCTATTGATTCTATAAAACACCAGGCGGAAAATTTGATCATTATAGTTGGTTATAATTTGTTCCATTGCTTTTTTTTCTCCTGCCTGTGCTTTTTTTACAATTAAAGTTGTTATATTAACATTCATATTTTGTTTGTCTTTTATTTTTATAGACGCAAGTAAAGGTGATTTTGTTTACACAATAATAAAAAAAATTTAATAAACCTAAATTTTTAAAAAAGGTTAATTATTTTTCTTAAAAAAGGGGTTTTCAGTTTAATAGCACTTTCCGGACATATCTCCTGGCAGCAGAAACATCGAATACAATCATCATAATTATATATTGGTGATATTGATTTATCATCATCTTTAAAAAATAATGCTTTGGGTTGCGCAGGGCACATATTTACACAAATTGCACATTGCACGCATTTTTTTGAAATAATATAAGGTTTTTGTACAATCGCTTTATTTAAAAAATCAGTAATAGAGCCTGGCTTATAGGGTCTTAAAGGCTTCTTATTAATTTTAAAATCACTTGTTAAAAAAGTATTAAAATCATCTCCAACAAGTTCAATCTCATCTTCTAAATATGTTCCAGCACCTGATTCCATACCGTATTTTATTGTTGGAACATATTCTGGATTTAAATCTATCAGTCTGCAAATTGTAGCATCTAAAGCAATGGGGTCTTTTGAAAAGAGGAGAATATTCATTTTTTTTGGCGTTCCACCTCTTGGGCCGTTGCCTTCCATACCATATATTCCATCCATAATATAAAGCCTTGGATTGACAAAATTATTTAAATCAACAAGCATTCGTGCAAAATCTTCAGCACCTGGTAACTTCACATGGAATTCTCCTTTTAAAACTCCAGGGATACACCCGAACTGATTTTTAACTGCGCCTGTGAATTTTTCAAGCCCGTGTGTTTTCAACTTCGGAAGGCTTATTACTCCATCATTATCAAATATTGCTTTTGCAATAGTAAATTTTTTATTTTGAATACCTTTCTCAAAAAAAATATCAATTCCAGTTTTAAAATCTGCCATTTGTATATTCAGTTTATCTGCTTTTTCGGCTAACCCGGTTTTTTTTGCAGCTTTTTGAGGGCTGCCAAGGGCAGGAGAATCACCATAACTAACATTTGCCCCGGCGCTTAAAAATAATTCTGCAATAGCTTCAAATACTATTGGGTTTGTAGTGACACATTTTTCAGGTGGATCACCTATAAGAATATTAGGCTTTAATAAAATATTCTCGCTTTTTTTAACAAACAAAGAGATACCCCCTAAAAGCGAGATTCCTTTTTTAACAGATTTATTTACTTCGTCATAATCATATGATTCACATTGTATAAGAGCAACTTTTGACATATTACGCCTCAATTTCTTTCAATTTTTCATATTCCAAATAATGTGTTAAATATATGAATACCATTTTATTATTGACTTACATACTGGTTAACAGTTAAATATGTATTATTAATCAATTGAATATACTGACTTTTTATATGAAAATCAAATTACTATTATTTTGTCAATATGCTTGCCTGGTATTTTTGTTTGTTATTTTCATGCCTCATAATTCTGTATCTGAATTTTATCAATACATTAATAAAGATGGTATAAAATGTTATACAGATGATCCTTCTCTTATTGCAGAGATTGAGGATGGAAAGATTACAACCCACAAAGATAAATATGATGGTCTTGATGAACAAGAAAAGAAAAAGCTTAAGGAACAAGAAACACAGGAAATTTTAAAGCTAAAACAAAAAACACAAGAAGCTATTGAAGACTATAGAAAGAACGAAAGAATTAAAGATGCAAAAGAAGCAAAGGAAATACGTTTAAAAAACAGGTCAACACCAATCAAATTTTCCAGAAACAGAATCCTTGCTTCGGTTACTATTGGATATTCCGGCAGAGAAGTTACAGTCGATCTTATTCTTGATACTGGTGCTTCGATTACTGTACTTTACAACTCTGTTGCAGAGCAATTGGAAATAAATACCGGAAAGCAAAGTGCTGCAAGAGTTGCCGGTGGCGGTATCGTAAAAACAAAAATAGTGGAAATTGAATACTTAAAAGTTGGTCCTAAAACATATAAAACGCCAACAATAATGGTGCTTAACAATAAAGGTCCGCCCAGGGACTTTCATGGATTATTAGGACAGGATTTTCTATCGCATTTCGAATACACAATTGATTATTCTAAAAATTTAATTATTTGGAGGTAATCATATTGTTTTAATTATTTAATATAGATCTCTCTGTTAATGATATTGCCAATGTTAGAGAACAATTTTTAAACCGCATATTGTATTTGTTTTCTGTGCTGGGTATTTTTGCTGTTATTGCCGGAGGGGTAGAATTATATTATCAAGACGCTTTAGAGTTGGTAATTGTGTATCTGGCATCCTATGTTTCTGTAGTATGCTGTCTGGTTTTTAAAAAGTTTTTATCCTACCGCGTTCGAGCCATATCTTTTCTTACAAGCCTTTATCTTTTAGCATTTTTTGTACTTGCCCGAGTTGGGTTGGGCGGTACAGGTGTACATATCTTAATCACCTTTTCTTTACTTTCAACATTGTTTTTAGGTGTTAGAACGGGGTTAAAAGCTGTGGCACTGGGATTTTTTTCTATTGTTTCAATCGGGATATGCATGAGCTTAAACCTGATCCCAGTTGATATTGCAACAATGCCTAATTCTACGCAATTTGTTGCATGGGCTGTTGTTGCTATTGTGTTTATAGTTATTGGCATGGTGATGGTTGTGGGTCCTGGAATTTTGCAATTATCCTTAATCAAAGATGTTGCTAAAGCTAAGAGGTCAGAAAATATTAATAAAACATTATTTGCAATTGCAAATGCTGTAAACGTAACTATAGATTTAAAAGATCTTTATAAGCACATTCATAATTTATTAGGCAATACTATTGATCGTAAACAGTCATATGAAGAGTTGGAAAAAGAGAAAAAAACTCTTTTAATGACCCTTGAAAGTAATCCCCATGGAATTGCATTGACTGATAAAAACGATAAATATCTATATGTAAATCCTTGCTTTACTAAAATCACAGGATATACATTGGAAGATATCCCTTCTAAGGAAAAATGGTTTGAAAAAGCATATCCTGATGTTGATTACCGAAATAAGATTAAAGAAGCATGGAGTAAAGATAGTATTAATAAAAGTGCTGGCGGAGATCGTGACTTTAAAATTCAAAGTAAGGATGGTCTGACAAAAAATATTGAATTTAGAAATGTTTTTTTAAAGGATATAACAATTTCTGTATTAACAGATGTTACAAACCGAAAAGAAGCTGAAAAAGCAATGCTTGAATTAGAGAAGAAACTTGCCCTGTCTCAAAAGATGGAATCAATAGGGTTGCTTGCAGGATTCCATTCAGATGTTAAAGTTGAATTGTCTTTGGATAAGGAACTATGAAATATTGAAGGCTCTGCTATCCATTTGAGAAAAACCATTATGAACCTGGTATCAAATGCTGCTGAAGCACAGGTGTCAGGTGGTCAAATCATAATATCAACAAATAATCAATATATTGATAAGTCGGCAAAGGGATATAAAGACCTGAAACAAGGAGATTATGTTCTTTTAAGAGTTTCTGACAAAGGTATTGGTACTGACTTTTATCTTTACTTCCCTGTTACACAAAAAATAGCTGAAAAACCTGTGAAAACGTCACTTGAAACTAATAAAGGGAATTTTGAAAGAATATTGATTATTGATGATATCCCGGAACAAAGAGAAATGGCTTCTAAAATGCTTGAAAAGTTGAACTATTCTGTTGCCGCAGTTTCAAGTGGTGAAAAGGGAGTAGAGTATATTAAAAATAATAAAGTTGATTTAATAGTTCTTGACATGATTATGGACCCGGGCATTGACGGTTTGGAAACATATAAAAGGATTTTAGAACACAATCCAGAGCAAAAAGCTATTATAGCAAGCGGGTTTTCAGAGAACGACAGAGTTAGAGAAGCCCAAAGGCTTGGAGCTGGTCAATATTTGAAAAAACCATATACATTTGAAAAAATTGGGCTTGCTGTTAAAAAAGAACTGCAAAAATAGCAGCTAAAAACAGCAAGCCATTACATTAAATCTGTCTTTGTATTGTTGTGTTAATACATTGCATCAATTTCATCTTTGTATTTATCTAAAATCAGGCTTTTTTTCAGTTTCATGGTGGGTGTTAAAAGCCCATTTTCTATTGTGCTTTCCTGAACCAGGGTAATTTTTTTAATGGATTCAAACGAAGCAAAGTTTTTATTTTTTTCTTCAACTTGAGCTTCAATCAATGAGATTATTTCCGGATTGACCATGAGATCATCCAGGGTTTTAAAAGAGATATTATTATTTTTTGCATATTCAGGAACAGTATCAGGATCAAGTGAAATAACAGCAGAGAGGAATTTCTTTTTATCTCCAACAACACATATTTGACTTATGTATTTAGATGTGGCAATGACACCTTCTATTGATGAAGGTGCAATATTTTTTCCACCGGCTGTGATAATAAGATCTTTTTTCCTTCCAGTAATTCTAAGAAAATTTTCAGAGTCAATTTCACCTAAATCACCAGTGTATTGCCATCCATCTTCAGTTAATGTTTCTGCAGTTTTTTCAGGCATTTTATAATATTCTTTCATGACGTTACGTCCACGATACATGATTTCGCCATCATCAGTAATTTTTTGCTCTATGTTCACACCAGGTTGTCCTACCCAGCCAAAGCGATAATTATCAAATCTGTTGAGATTAGTAAAAGAAGTATTTTCCGTCATGCCGATGCCTTCTAAGAGCAAAATACCGGCTGCATGGAAAAATTTACCTATGGATTGGTCCAAAGGGGCTGCTCCGCTGATTGCCCATTGAACTCTGCCACCAAGTGCAGCTTGAATTTTACTGAATACAAGTTTCGACGCAAGTTTATATTTTAAACCAAGCATAAAAGGCACTTCTTGTTTTTTAAGTTTATATTCTCCAACAAGAGCGCCTGTTTTACAAGCCCAGTTAAAAATTTTCAGAGCAGCTCCACCTTTTGCCTCAGCTCCGCTTATGACCTTAGAGTAAACTTTTTCATAGATACGGGGAACACTTGCAAACCAGTGAGGTCTTGCAACCTTAATATCATCTATCACTGTAGTTATATCTCGGGCAAAGGTAGTCGGAACACCACAATAAAGGGCTGTAAAGACGCATGTTTTTGCAAATACATGGGCAAGAGGAAGGAAGAGGAACGTTTCATGTCCATCAATGATATTTGCGCTGTGGAACACAGATTGAGCAGTGAATGTGACATTGTCATTGGTAAGTACAGCACCTTTGGGTACACCTGTTGTACCTGATGTATATATTATTCCTGCAGGATCTTCAGGGGCTACAGCATCAACCATTGCCATAAAATCTTCATCTGAAACATTATTTCCAAGTTCTAGAAAATCATCAAAAGTTATTACCCAGTCATCATCTCCTGCATCTCCACTGAACAGTACTACTTTTTCGACCTTGGGGATTTCATTTCGTATTTGGAAAAGTTTTTCCAACTGGGTTTCATCTTGGGCAAAGACAATTTTTGCATCGGAATGATCAATTATATATTGGCAATCTTTGGCAAGGTTGGAGTGGTATATCCCAACACTACATGCACCAATACATACAATTCCAAGATCAGAAAGAACCCACTTGTAGGAAGAATAACTCAGGATATTTACTTTATCATTTTTACCAACTCCTAAAGTCATAAGACTTTTGGATACTTTTTTTACCTGTTCATAAAATTGTACCCAGGTTACTGATTCTGTGATGCCGGCTTCTATAAACCATGAATAAGCTTTTTTGGTATTATAAGTTTCTGAAGTTTCTTTGAGCATTTGATGGATGTTGGTATAATCTTTTATCTCCATGAGTATTTCTCCTTACAAAATATAATTGTAAACAACTTAAAAAACATAATAATAACCTAATAGCTTGATTTTAAATTTCCTGCAAGTAATATTCGTTGCTCATTTTCTTTGTGTATTAAGAACAAAAAAGGTACAATCATTTTTTTTGTAATTGAACAATAATTATTTTAAAAATATATGGTGATATTATGAATAATATTTGGGAAAAAACTATTGATATAGCCGAGGCAGAATTGTTTTCTAAGGACAGTATTGTAGGGCACCTTGGGATTAAGTTCTTTGAGAGAGGTGATGATTATCTTAAAGCAAGTATGCCTGTTGATAAAAGAACTATGCAGCCTCTTGGAATTTTGCATGGCGGAGCATCAGTTGTTCTGGCAGAAACTCTTGGAAGCGCGGCATCCTATATGTCTCTGGATTCATCCAGATACAGCGTTGGTCTTGAGGTGAATGCAAATCATATTAAAAGTGTGTCTTCAGGATTGGTTATTGGAACTGCAAGACCTGTTCATTTGGGAAATTCAACACAGGTGTGGGATATAACAATTAAAAATGAAGATGATCAGCTTATTTGTATTTCCCGTTTAACAATGGCCGTTTTAAAAGTAAAACCATAAATCTAAATAGGATGCTTTAAAAAAAATGATTGACAATTCGTTGTGTTTGCCTGCTAATGAATTATATCAATTTTTTTTCGTAAACTTTTATGCTGAGGATTAAATGAGTAATAAACCCATTATTAAAATAGGCTACCTGAATATTACAGATCATCTTATTTTAGGTGTCACTGAACGAAAATTGTTAAAAAGAGAGGAAACTTTTAAATATGCAGACCTCGAACTTTATCCATTTATTGATTGGGGAAATCTCAGTGTAGCTTTTTCACGTGGTGACATTAATGCGGCATTTATGTTGGCTCCATTGGCAATGGATCATTTTAGGAAAAAAGAGGATATCAGATTAATACTTCTTGGCCATAAAAACGGGAGCGTTCTGATAACTAATAAGAGTGCAAATATAAAAACAATAGCTGATTTTAAAGGAAAAGATGTTCTGATTCCCTTTCATTTATCAATTCATAATTTGCTTTTGCATAAATTATTAAAAGAAAATAATCTGGAAATAGGTATTGGTAAAGATGTTGAAATCCAGACAGTTGCTCCTTCAAAAATACCTACTTATATGGAGATAGATGATCAGGGGAGAATAGGTGGCTTTTTAGTTGCAGAGCCTTTTGGTTCAAACGTAATAAAAGCAGGGTTAGGTGATGTGTTTGAATTGTCAAAAAACATTTGGCCGGATCATCCCTGTTGTGTTTTAGTTGTCAAAAGTGACATTATTCGCTATTTCCCAAATGCTGTTCAGGAACTTACAACCAGTCTTGTAAAATCTGGAAAATTTATTAAGAGCAACACTGAAGAAGCTGCAAAAATTGGTGTTTTCTTCCTTAATCAGGATATTAATGTTATTGAAAAAGTTCTTACCAGTCCCGCAGATCGTATTACAACACATGATTTGATGCCCCAACTGGACGATTTTATCAAAATTCAGGAATATATTACAAATGAGATGGGGACAATCCATGAAGAAGTAGATCTGGAAAAATTTATCTATACTAGATTTGCTGAAGAAGCCGGAGCTACTTAATTCTATGTAAAATTATTATAAATACTTGTATGAATCATTTTTTATTAAAATAAAGATTCCTTTTTATGTAAAAAAATGATATTTTAATGTCGTTTTTTAAACCGCAAGATTTGTTCTTGTGGTTTTTTTTATTTATTGAAAGGGAAAGAAAAATGATTTGCGCAACCAACGTCACCCTGGCTTATGGTAAAAGGGTTTTGTCCAAAGACGTTAATATAAAGTTTACTCC
>JAGLHT010000024.1 GCA_023143455.1 Desulfobacterales bacterium | reverse complement strand
TTTGTTACGTACAGATTATCCCTGTACAGAGTATTCAGAAGCTTAAATTCTTATAGATACAAAAATTATCCGAAAGGATAATTGTGATTTTGTTCCGTCAAGTAATATATACTGTTTATTTCAGAAATTATCAGTTCCTTAAAAACAAAGAAATAGAACCCTTAATACGTTATAGATGATACTTTTTCAGAAACTTTTACCCATCAATATTTCCAGTTGCATCTATCTCCAGTTCATTGAATTTGATACTTTGTTTATCACCTGCCAAATGCCGCTTCTGTTTTTCTTTGCTTTTTTTGATTTGAAATTTAACTTTTGCTGTAAGTGCATCAATTGTAGCATACATATTGTTTTCAGTTTCTTCCTTTGCATAAATTTTTATTTTATCGCAGTTTAAATTGATATCAGCTATATGGCGTAACTTCTCAACCGATAAAACAATATGCCCATTGGCTGGATAATCAAGCATCTTGTCTAATTTATCAAATTTTTCATGAATGTGAGATTTAATTGCATCTGATGAATTAATGTTTTTGAATGTAATGGATAACTGCATAAGAACCTCCTGAAAAGAGTTAACGGGTAAATCAAGAGTAACATATCCTGAAATAGCGAACAATGATGTAAATAACAAATAATGTTTTTAATTTTTACAACAGTGTGTCTATAAAAAAAATAGGCAATTCCATCAAAAAGCTTTTCGATAGGTGCTTTTTTTAGATTACCTAAATAATATACTTGTTTCCACTCAAGATTATCCTATTCTTGACAATTAAATGCCATTCAGTCATTAAGAATACAAATTGTAACCCTAATGAAATTTTTTTTATCCTGCTTGAAGATCCAGGTGCTAATAAATACAAATTAATAATTATCGATAGAATTTAAAATTATCATATCAAATCTTGTTTGTATTACAGGCAGCTAATGCTGTGTCTGGTTGTCTTTTCTGGAGCATTCGGTTGTTATTTTTTTTGTTTTTTAAAAAAATGTTACGGTGGAAGAAAAGACACTCAGATGCAGTATGGGTTAAACTAATGCTGCAAAATTTGTAATATTCTATGCTAAATTTTCTTATGGCAAATATCCAGATTAAAAGGTTATAAATAAATTTGTATTATTTTTAATATCAGGAAAGGTTTAGGCCTATGTCGATTCTTGATTGTACTTGACATTTGGGGGTGTTTTACACTATATATAAAGGCTTATTTTAAATTTTTGATCAATAAATATCCTTAATTCGGAGGAAAGATGGATTACAAAGATACATTGAATTTGCCTTCAACCAAATTCAAAATGAAGGCTAATTTACCCAATCGTGAACCCGAAATGTTGAAATCATGGGCAAAAGCTGAATTTTACAAAAAAGTGTTAGAAAAAAATATTGATAATACGCATTATATTCTCCATGACGGTCCTCCATATGCAAATGGACATCTGCATATGGGACATGCAATCAATAAGATTTTAAAAGATATTATTATCAGGTCAAAACAGATGGCAGGTTTTTATGCCCGATATGTTCCTGGATGGGATTGCCATGGACTTCCCATTGAGCATGCCGTTGATCTAAAACTTGGATCTAAGAAAAAAGAAATCACTGTGGTTGATAAAAGGAAGTTATGTCGTGATTTTGCAAATAATTTTGTTGGTATTCAAAGAGATGAATTTAAACGCTTTGGTGTGGCTGGTGAGTGGGATGACCCTTATCTTACAATGAATTATGAATATGAAGCAAGAATCGCAAAAGAGTGCGCAGAGTTTGCTTTAAATGGAAATATGTCCCTTGGTAAAAAACCAATATACTGGTGCTGTAGTTGCCAGACTGCACTTGCAGAAGCAGAAATTGAATATCATGATCATACTTCACCATCAATTTATGTAAAGTTTCCTTTAAAAGACGATATTTCTGATTTAGTTCCTGAAATAGGGTCCAAAAATGCCTTTTTTGTTATTTGGACAACAACCCCATGGACAATTCCTGCAAATCTTGGAATATGTCTTCATCCTGAGTTTACATACTCTGCTGTAGATACAGGGGACACAGGTGTTTTGATTATTGCTAAAGAATTATGTGAAAATGTCATGAAGGAATTGGGAATTGAAAATTATACTATTTTAGGTGATTTTGATTCCAAGGTTTTTGAGAATAAAAAATGTAAGCATCCTTTATATGATAGAGATTCCCTTGTAATTTTAGGAGATCATGTAACCCTTGAAGCTGGTACAGGATGTGTTCATACAGCTCCAGGGCACGGTGCAGATGATCATATTGTTGGTAAAAAATATGGTCTTGAAACTTATTCACCTGTGGAAAATGATGGAACTTTTTCAGAAGATGTAGAATTTTTTAAAGGTGAATTTATCTTCAAGGCAAACAAAAATATTGTAGAAAAACTATCAAGTTTAGGTCTGCTTTTAAAAAACAGTGACTTGTCACATTCATATCCCCATTGTTGGCGTTGTAAAAAACCTGTTATATACAGAGCCACTTCCCAGTGGTTTTTAATGATGGAAAAGCATGATTTGAGGAAAAAAAGCCTTGAGGAAATAAATAATGTCCAATGGATTCCTTCATGGGGAAAAGCAAGAATTTATTCTATGATTGAAAACCGACCAGACTGGTGTTTATCAAGACAGAGGTCATGGGGTGTTCCCATAGCGTTATTTCATTGTAAGAAATGCAAAGAGGTTTATGTTACAAGAGAATCTGTTGATAAGATATATACATTTTTTAGGGAATATAGCTCTGATATCTGGTTTGAAAAAGATGCAAAATTTCTAATGCCCCCAAATGCTCATTGTGCCAAATGTGACAACAATGAATTTGAAAAAGATGCAAATATCCTTGATGTCTGGTTTGATTCAGGAGTGAGTCATGCTGCTGTTTTAGAAGAAAAAGAGGGGCTTTCAAGACCTGCTGACCTTTACCTTGAAGGGAGCGATCAACATAGAGGCTGGTTTCATTCATCTCTTTTAACTTCTGTGGGAAGCACAGGCAAAGCTCCTTATAAAGCAGTACTCACCCATGGGTTTGTGGTTGATGCAAAAGGGCGGAAAATGTCAAAATCAGTTGGAAATGTAATAGCACCTGAGAAAATCATTCAACAATATGGTGCTGATATTTTACGATTGTGGACTGCTGCTTCGGACTATAGTGGTGATGTCAGCATTTCAGATAATATTTTAAAACAACTTTCCGATGCATATAGGAGAATTAGAAATACCTGTAGATTTATGCTGGGCAATCTTTTTGATTTTGATGTTAAAAATAATATGATATTAATAGATTCAATGTCTGAGTTGGACAGGTTTATTCTTCATCAATTTTCTATTGTTGTTCAAACTTCTTTAAAAGCATATGAAGATTTTGAATTTCATAAAATATACCATACTATCTATAATTTCTGCACTGTTGATCTCTCGTCTTTTTATCTTGATATCATTAAGGACAGGCTTTATGTAAACCCTAAAGATGATATCCAAAGACGTAATTCACAAACTATGATGTATATTATTTTAGATTCCATAGTAAGACTTATGGCTCCTGTTTTACCATTTACTTCTGATGAGATTTGGCAGTATATGCCGGAGTATGATGGAAAAGAAGAGAGTGTTTCCTTGGCTTCCATGGCTGTTTTTGATCCAAATTTCAAAAATGAGAAACTTTCATTAAAATGGAAAAAGATATTGAATGTTAGATCAGAGGTTACCAAAGCACTTGAAGAAGCAAGAATTAAAAAACTTATTGGTCATCCTCTGGATGCTGCAATTACTATTGAGCTTCCTGACCAGGAATATAAAGATATTTTTGCAAGTCTTAATGAAGATCTAAGAGACCTTTTTATAGTATCCAAGGTATCTTTATCTGAAAGTGTTAATAGTACTGCATACCAAGGGCAGGAAGTTGAAGGTTTGAAAATCCATGTTGAAAGTGCCCCTGGTGAAAAGTGTGAAAGATGCTGGAGATATGATATAACCATTGGAGAAAACACAGATCATCCCAAGGTTTGCTTAAGATGCGTTACTGCCCTGGAAAAAATATTATAAAATGAAATTTCACCAGATATCTAAAGAGTTTGACAAAAAATCATTTATTAGGCTTTGCCTGATTAGTAGTTTTATAGTAATTTTTGATCAGATAACAAAATACATTATTAAGTCTACTTTACAATTGTATGAATCCATACCTGTGATTAAAGGTTTTTTTAATATTATTTTTGTTGAAAACCCAGGTGGTGCGTTTGGTCTTTTAGCTGATAATTCTGTGCTGGTTAGAAAGTTTGTTTTTTTATTTTTGTCCTCTATTATTGCAATTTTTGTACTCTGGTTTTATACAAAAATTTGTAAAGAGTATTATTTTTTATCTTGTGGGATTGCTATGATCTTTGGTGGAGCAGTTGGCAACCTTATTGATAGATTCAGATTTGAAGGAAAAGTAGTTGATTTTCTTGATTTTTATATTAAAAATTATCATTGGCCTGCTTTTAACGTTGCAGACAGCGCAATAAATATCGGTATGTTTATATTATTATACCATATATTATTGAATAAAATTTCAGACTTCTGAGGAGAACAATTAAATAGAATGCACCCCATATTATTAAAATTCAGTAGTTTCACATTATATACTTATGGTTTTTTTGTAGCACTTGGTTTTTTTTCAGCTATTATGATTTCACGGATATTTGCAAAAAAAAATGATATTGATCCCCAAACAATGACAGATCTTATTTTCACCATTCTTGTTTCAGCTTTAATCGGTGCAAGGTTAATGTATGTAATAATTAATTTCGGGTATTATAAGAGTGATTTGATTGCAATTTTTAAATTATGGGATGGCGGTCTTGTATTTTATGGAGGATTTATTACTTCTGTCCTAGGTTGCTATATATTTATTAAAATTAAGAAATTAGAATTATGGAGAACTGCTGATATAGTTGCTCCTAGTGTTGCCTTTGCCCATGCTATTGGAAGAATAGGGTGCTTTTTTGCAGGATGTTGTTATGGTAAAGAATGCTCTGTTCCATGGGCTATTAAATTTTCAAATCCAGACTCACTTGCCCCTTTAGGAGTTCTTCTCCATCCGACTCAGCTTTATTCAGTTGTTTCCAACTTATTAATATTTTTTATTCTTTTAGTAATTTATAAATTAAAAAAATTTCATGGTCAGGTTTTCTTCAGCTATCTCCTGATCTATAGTATTTTCAGAAGCTATATAGAAACATTTCGGGGAGATTTTCGGGGAGATTTTTTCGGGTTTCAAATTTCAGTTTCCCAGGGCATAAGTTTAATAATTGGTCTGATTTCTATATACATGTTATTTACTCTTTACAAAAAGAATAATGACTCAAATTAAACATAATCAGCTTGAAGAATTTTTAAAACCTTTAATAGATAAAGATCTACCTCAATTATTTCTTTTGTGGGGTGAAAAATATCTAACAGATACAAAAGTTGATTTTATTGTCTCAAAATTAATTTCAAAAAAAGAAAGAGAACTGTCCTATACAGTTTTTCAAGGCGATGATCTTCTTGTAACCAATATTATTGAAGAAATATCTACCTTTGCTGTTTTTTTAGACAAAAAGGTTGTTTTTGCAAAAGACATAATTTTTTCAAAAGAAGAGTTAAAGAGATTGTCTGATTTTCTAAATAACGGCATTTCTGAAAATAATTTTCTTATTTTATCTTGTTCAAAAGTTGATAAAAGATCTGTATTTTTTAAAATGGCTAAAGAAAAAGGGCTTGCTGTTGATTGCACAATTCCATTGGGGCTAAGCAAAAGAGATATAGATGAGCAAACTCAGTTTTTACGCAATGAAATGAAAGCAATCCTTCAGGAAAACCGAAAAGTCATTGAAGAAAAAGCTTTTATAAACCTTGTAGATCTTACTGGTTTTGACCCTGATACATTTAAAGACAATTTAGAAAAACTTGTTTCCTATATTGGTGAAAATAAAAGAATAAATGTTGAGGATGTTTCTCAGTTAATTAAAAGAACAAAAATAAACCCAATTTTTGATTTTACCAATGCGTTTTCTGATAAAAATATCAAAAAATCAATATCCCTTTTATCTTCTTTATTAAATTCAAATTTTCACGTTCTTCAAATTCTAAAAGCATTATCCAATCATATAAGAAAAATATTTGCTGCAAAATGTTTTATTGAAACTTCAAATGAGAAAAATCAAAAATTATGGACAAAAGGGCAAGATTTCAATCAGTTTAGCAACTATGTTATTCCTGAAATTAAGAATGCTGATAATGATCTTATGATAGAGCTTGAGTCATGGCAGGGAAGCACAAGCGATTTTTTCCTCGCATCAAAATCTAAAAGCACTTATCCTGAATATCAGATATTTAAAAAATCTGATAATTTTTCATTAACAGAACTTGAAAATATAATTATTGAATTGGGTGAACTTGATAATAAGTTTAAATCTACATCTCAAGATGAACATATTTTAATTAAAGATTTCATTTTTAGAACATTAAGCTAAATGCCTTTTTATTTTTGGAGAAATAAATTATGATACGAAAGACAAAAATCATTGCAACAATTTCTAGCAAGTCTTGTAAGCCTGCATTTTTGCAAAGATTATACAAGGCAGGCATGAATATTGTCCGATTGAATACTGCTCATCTGACACACAAAAATGCCCTTGAAGTTATTAATAATGTAAGGCAGGTTTCTGATAAAATTGCTATTTTAATTGATACAAAGGGTCCTGAAATCAGAACTTGCAGATCAGATTCTTCAATTCCAGTAAAGCATGGCGACATGATTCGTATTAAAGGAGATCATACTAAAAAATCTAACAAAGATATTCTCTATGTTTCCTATGATAATTTTGTTAATGATATTCCCATGGGAAGTTCTATTATGATTGATGATGGGTGTATCGCTTTAGCTGTAATGGAAAAAGATAAAGAATTTCTTTATTGCCATGTTGAAAATGATGGTGTTATTGGCGAAAAAAAGAGCGTAAATATACCATCTGTTTATGTAAAACTACCAGCGCTAAGCGAAAAAGACATAGGGTTTATTAAATTTGCCCAAGATAATGATCTCGATTTTATCGCGCATTCTTTTGTTAGAAACAAGAAAGATATTATCGCAGTTCAAAAAATTTTAGATGAAAAAGAAAACAATATAAAAATTATTGCAAAGATTGAGAATAGCGCAGGTGTAGAAAATTTAGATGAGATTTTAGACCATGTCTATGGGGTGATGGTTGCAAGAGGTGACCTTGCAGTTGAAATACCGGCTGAAAAAATACCACTTATACAAAAACAGATTGTAAAAACATGTATTGAGAGAAGAAGACCTGTAATAATCGCAACTCAAATGCTTCACTCCATGATAGAATCGCCAAGACCAACAAGAGCAGAAGTTTCCGATGTTGCAAATGCCTGCCTTGATCATACAGATGCTCTGATGCTTTCAGGTGAAACTGCCAATGGAAAATACCCTGAAGAAGCTGTAAGAACCATGGCAACTATTGCAGCGGAAGTAGAGTCAAAAAGAAGTTCATTTGTTAATGTTCCATATGTATCTGATAATAAAATTACAGCTTATCTTGCAAAAGCTGCAGTTAAAGCATCATTAAGGCTAAACACAAAAGCGATTTTAGCTGATTCCATGACAGGAAGATCTATTAGGGAACTTGCTGCATACAGAGGTGATAATCCCATTTTTGCCCAGGTATATAATAAAAAAATCATGCGGGAACTTGCATTATCATATGGCGTATATGCAAATTACCTTATAAGAGATAACAATTTATTATTCCCCTTTGAAAGAGTCGTTTTAAATTTATTAAAAGAAAAACATTTTTTTTCGAATGATTTAGTTACAGCCCTATCAGGACATTTCGGCGCAAAACATGGAGCTTCATACATAGAAATCGCTGAAGCAGGAGCTATGATTAGGTTATAATTTTCATCATACTAATAAAAAAATATTATTAAAAAGTATCAAAGGGTGTTATTGGATTAAGCAATTGTTCCGCTTTATAAGAGCTTCTTACAAATGGTCCTGATGCAACTTTCAAAAACCCTATTTTCTTTGCAAATATTTCAAGTTCTAAAAATTCTTCAGGACAATAATATTTTTCAACTGGAAGATGTTTTTTAGATGGTTGTAAATATTGACCTATTGTAAGAATTGTTACACCGTTATTAAAAAGATCTATTATAGTTTGCGATAACTCTTTGAAAGTTTCTCCAAGTCCAACCATTATTCCAGATTTGACAGGTATAGAACTATCAATTTTTAAAGAGTTTGAAAGTAATTTTAGAGATTGATTATAGTCTGCTTCTGGCCTAGCTTTTTTATAAAGCGATGGTATAGTTTCAATATTATGGTTTAAAACGTCAGGTTTCATGTCAAGTACTATTTTAAGCGCATCAAAATTCCCTTTAAAATCAGGGATTAGAACCTCAATTTTAATATTGCTATCCATTTTGTTTTTAATTTGGGCTATAGTTTGAGCAAAATGAAGTGCTCCACCATCAGGCAGATCATCTCTTGTGACAGACGTTATAACAACATAGTTGAGTTTAAGCTGATGTGCTGCATTAGCAACTCTTAGTGGCTCATCAGGGTCAGGTGGTAAAAGATTGCCATATTCAATGTTACAAAATTTGCAAGTTCTGGAGCATCGGTTTCCAAGAATCAGAAAAGTTGATGTGCCTGAACAGAAACATTCCCATTTATTTGGACAATTAGCCCCCTGACAAACTGTATTTAATTTTTCTTTTTTTAAGATATTTCTGACTTTTTCAAATCCTGAATTATCAGGAAGATTCCGTTTAAACCAGGTGGGTTTGATTCTATTATTATTTGTTTGATTAATACCAGGCATTGTGTTTTCGTGTTTGTGTTTCAAATCAAAATTAAAAACAGATTCAAAATTGTTAATTAAAACGTTTTTGACATCTTCAATTTTAATTTTTTGATAATTCTTTTTGAATTTTAAAAGCTCATTCTTAATTGATGTGATTTCAATATCATTTAACCCACATGGATTTATCCATGAAAAGGGTGTTAAATCAAGATTTACATTTAAAGCAAGTCCATGAAAACTGATACCTTGTTTTAAGCAAATTCCAATGCTACCAATTTTGGAAGGTGTTTTTGAATTATTAACCCAGATGCCAGGGTTTAGTTTGTTTCTATCGGCTTTAATACCAAAGATTTGACAAGTTAATATCATAACCTGTTCAAGCTTATAAACAAATGTTGGGACATCAATTTTTAAAGCATTAAGATCAACAATTGGATAGAGAATTATTTGACCTGGTCCATGAAAAGTTATGTTACCGCCTCTTGTTGTCTGAATTACTTCAATGGTTTTTGATTCTAAGAAATCCATTGAACAAACAAGGTTTTCAGGACCACCATTTTTTCCTAGGGTAAATGTTGAGAAATGTTCAGTTAAAAGAATTCTGTCATGTTCAATTGTTTTATTTTTTTTGGCATTAACAAGATCATGTTGAAGATCAAGCGCCCTTTTATAATTTGTCTTTCCTAAATTAAGACAAAGGGCAGGGCGCTTGTTTCTATTTATCCTATCTGATTCGATCGGATCTAATTTTATCCTCTCAGGCATGGTTTTCTTGCAGCCTGCACTTCATCAAGTCTTGTAACTTTAGTGATGTTAGGTGCTGAATGAAGGATTTCAGGGTTTTCCTTTGCTTCTTGTGTGATGGTTTTAACAGCATTGATAAACTCATCAATGGTTTGTTTAGATTCCGTTTCAGTAGGTTCAACCATAAATGCTCCTTCAACAACAAGTGGAAAATAGACAGTTGGAGGATGGAATCCAAGATCAAGAAGCCTTTTAGCCATATCCATTGTAGTTATATGAAATTGGGCTTGTTTTTTATCGTTAAATACACACTCATGCATACAAGGCCTGTCATAGGGAAGATTAAGAACACCCTTAAGGCTTTCTTTAATATAATTTGCATTAAGAACAGCATATTCACTGACATTTTTAAGACCTTCAGCTCCCATTGAAAGAATATAAGAATAAGCTTTCACCAGAACATTAAAATGACCATAAAATGTATGCATCCGTCCAATTGAATCAGGCATGTCTTCAATAATAACATACTTATCATTATTTTTTGCAATTATAGGAACAGGTAAAAATGGTTCAAGTTCTTTTGTAACTACAACAGGTCCTGAACCTGGTCCTCCACCTCCATGGGGTGTTGCAAATGTTTTATGAAGATTTAAATGCAAAACATCAATACCAATTTCTCCGGGTTTTACATATCCCATAATAGCATTCATGTTTGCTCCATCACCATAAACAAGCCCGCCTTTTGCATGAACAAGATCTGCAATCTCTTTAATATGTTTTTCAAATAGACCAAGAGTGTTAGGGTTTGTGATCATGATTCCGGCAGTATCTTCATCCATTAGTTCAGCAACAGCCTCGGGAGTTAAAACACCGTTTTCATCAGATGATACTTTAATGGATTCATATCCGCATAATGTTGCACTTGCAGGGTTTGTTCCATGGGCAGTATCAGGAATTATGATTTTAGAGCGTTGCCTCCCTTTTTTTTCATGATATTTATGGATAATAAGCATGCCTGCAAGCTCTCCATGTGCTCCAGCTGCAGGTTGAACAGTGGTGGCATGCATTCCTGTGATCTCAGCTAACATAACTTGCAGGTCATACATAAGTTTTAATGCGCCCTGAGAGTTATCATCACCTATTAGCGGGTGAGCACCAGCAATTTCCTGCTTTGATGCTTGAACCTCATTGGTTTTTGGATTGTATTTCATTGTACATGAACCCAAAGGATACATCCCGGAATCAACCCCAAAATTCCATTGGGAAAGTCTTGTGTAATGTCGAACAACATCAGGTTCAGATAATTCTGGGAACTCAACATTTTCCCGAGTTAATTCCTTGCTTAGTTCAATTTTAGCAACATCATTTGACGGTATTGAAATACCGCATCTTCCAGGAATACTTTTATCCCATAATTGAGGCTCATTAAAAATAAGTCCTGAGGTTCCAATTTGAGAATTCATTATTTCACCTCCTGGATAAGATTTTCAACATCTTGTTTTTTTATTGTTTCGGTAGCACAAAATAAATAATGATTTTTTAGTTCAGGGTAATATTTGTCAAGTTCAATCCCGGCATAAAATCCTTTATCTTTTTCAAGTCTCTTTCTTTTTGCCTCAAACCCTTCAGGTGCGATTGCAACAAATTCGTTAAAGAATTCAGAATTAAATGGAATCTTAAACCCAACCTTTTCAAGCTCTTGTTTTAAAAAGAAGGCTTTATCATGGTTAAGCTGTGCTATTTCTCTTATACCTGTTTTCCCGACAGATGCAAGATACATGGCAGCAGTCATTGCGTTGAGTCCGTTGTTAGAACAAATATTTGATGAGGCTTTTTCCCTTCTTATGTGTTGCTCTCTCGTTGCAAGGGTTAAAACATATCCTTGTTTACCATTTGAATCTAAAGTTTTACCAATCAATCTTCCAGGAAGGTTTCTCATTAGTTTTTTAGTACCGGCAATAAGACCAAGACCTGCTCCACCAAAAGATTTTGAAAGCCCAAAGCTTTGACCCTCACCTGCTACAAGATCAGCACCAAATTCTCCAGGGCTTTTTAAAAGACCTAATGACAACCCTTCTGTAAAAGAGGAGATAAACAATGCATTTTTTGAATCACAAGTCTTTCTTGCGAGTTTTAGGTCTTCAATGTTACCAAAGAAATTTGGAGATTGAACAGCAATACCTGCAATATCGCCCATATTTTTGACTTGTTCGAAATCAGTTAGACCGTCTTTATTATACGGTATCTCGATAATTTCATATCCTGTAGGATATAAATATGTTTTGAGAATTTCTCTGTGGTGTGGGTGAATAAGTGATGATACAGCAATTTTTTGTAATTTTTTCTTGTTTAATGCGATCAATAGAGTTTCGGCAAGGGCAGTACCACCATCATAATGTGATGCAGTGGCTACATCCATGCCGGTAAGCTCGGTTATCATGGTTTGAAACTCATATATTCCCTGGAGTGTGCCTTGACTTACTTCAGGCTGATATGGGGTATATGCTGTTGCAAATTCGGAACGTGATATAAGATAATTTACAGAGGCAGGCCTGAAATGATCATAGCTGCCACCACCAATGAAATATTTACATTTTTTTGAAGCATTTATTGATGAAGTAAGATCATCCATATGCTCATCAAGTTCCCATTCTGTGAGTGGTTTTGGTAATTTTAATTCATCTTTGGTTTTTAATTTATCAGGTATGCAGTCAAACAGCGATTTAAGAGAAGGTACACCTGTTTTTTCAAGCATTAGTTCAATATCTTCTTTTGTATGTGGAAGGTAACGCATGGCAATTATCCTTTCTCATTTATCCCTTTAGGGTTACAAGATATGCACCTTTGTCCAATAAACTGTCAAGCTCTGATGGATCACTTAATTTTACTTCAGCAATCCAGCCTTTGTCATAACACGATTCATTAACAAGTTCAGGAGCATCTTCAAGTTCTTCATTAACAGCGATGATTTCACCGGATACAGGAAGATAAATTTCAGAAACAGCTTTAACTGATTCAACATTTGCAAATTCATCACCTTTTGAAAAGGTGCCGCCAACTTCAGGGACTTCTACAAAAACTATTTCTCCAAGTTGATCCTGAGCATAGTCGGAAAGCCCTATTTTTACAGTATCACCTTCATTTTTTTTTACCCATTCATGTGACTTTGTATACTTTAAATCTTCTGGTAACTCTAATTGGTTAATTTCTTTCATAACTCCCCCATTAAATCTGTTTTTACACCTGTTTCATACCATAATGGCATGTGATATCCACCAAAATTGGCCATATTGGCTCCTGAAGCTAAATGCCATTCATGTAAAGGTGTGGTTTTTAGTTGGTTTTTATTTGTTATTTCAAGTGAAGATGCGTTTTTTTCATATTCATCATTATTCCAGTCAGGCATGATTATAGTCGTGTTTTGTTTTTTTAAGTTTGAGCCTGTATGCTGTTGTGTCATATCACTCTCCTAGATTTTGATAAATTAAAATTGATATGGAACTTTAAGGTTATATGATTTATAAATAACAAAAGTTTCAACAAAATTAATACCTTTTACACTTGAAAGCTCTTCAGTGTAAAATTCAAGAAGTCCAAAGTTCTTTTTAAACAAGACCATTAAAATAATATCATATCTTCCAGTAACAACACTCGCAGAAATGACTCCTTTAAGCTTGCTTAATTCTTTACATTTTTCCACAATATTCATATTTGAAGTTTTAATACCAATCATAACTGCGCGATGTCCTGGCAAGGACGCAGGATCAACAAGTCCGCATATATCAAGAATTTCAGCTTCAATTAATTTATTGACTCTCGTTCGCACAGTATTTTCAGTTATTCGTAGTTTATCAGCAATTTTTTTAAATGATTTTCTTCCCTGTTTAAGTTCTCTGATAATTTTGATGTTGATTTCATCGATTTTCATTGGAGCCCCTGATTTAGAATTTAATTAATTAGGCTAATTTATTTTCTTGAATTTTAGATTAAAACAATGGTATTGTCAAATAAATTTGTTATTTTTTATGAAAAAATGAATATTATGAAACAAAATTGATTAAATACTCAGCAATGCCCATTAAAGTCAAATTAAATTTGTAAATTTAGGTATCAAATTAGGGCATAAAAGGAAAGGGAATATCTATGGATACAAAACTAACTATTTTAGGTGCCGGACCTGGGGGTTATGTTGCTGCTATTAAAGCTGCATCAAAAGGGATTAAAGTAACTTTAATTGAAAAAGAAAATCTTGGAGGTACTTGTCTTAACCATGGATGCATACCTTCAAAGATAATGAAAAATTCCTCTGATTTATTTTTTAAAACTCAAAATGCCGCTCAATTTGGAGTAAATATTAATGGAGATATAGATTTTGATATTAATGTTTTAATGAAAAGAAAAGAAAAAATTATTGAAACCCAACGAAAAGGTATTGAAGATTTATTAAAAAAGAATGGAATAAATCTTTTAAGGGGAAAGGGCTTTATTAAAGATAAAGGACTTATTAATGTTGAGTTAAGTGATGGCGGTACTCAAAAAGTAATTTTTGAAAAATTAATACTTGCTACTGGAACAAAACCATTAAATATGCAAGCCTTTCCTTTTGATCATAAAAGGATTTTATCCAGCGATGACCTTTTAAGGATAGACAATATACCAGAATCTATAACAATAGTTGGTGGCGGCGTTATAGGTTGTGAGTTTGCTTTTATTCTTGCAGGATTAGGAACTAAGGTTACTATAATTGAAGCCTTGTCAAGATTATTACCATTACCTTCTGTAGATGAAAGCATATCTAAGGTATTGCAAAGGGAAATGAAAAAAAAGAAGATTAAAGTTATCACTGGTATGGTTGTTGAAGCCGCTGAAGCTAAAGAAGGGAATCTCTCTTTAACTCTTGGCAAATCACCTTTTTTAGATAATGTACCGAGTACAGAAATCGCCAAACAGAATATAGAAACAGAAAAAATTGTTGTTTGTGTGGGAAGAACACCTCTTGCCTCGGAAATCGGTCTTGAAAATATTGGATTGAAAACTACTAAAAATGGTTGGATTGGTGTAAATGATTTTCTTGAGACGGAAATTGAAGGGGTTTATGCGATTGGAGATATCCTCGGACCTTCAAAAGTTATGCTAGCTCATGTTGCTTCTAATGAAGGCATGGTTGCTGTTGATAATATAATGGGTAATGTTGTCAAGATGAAATATAATGCAATCCCGGGAGCTATTTTTACCTCTCCTGAAATCGGGACTATTGGATTATCAGAATCAGAAGCCCTTAAACAAGGTTTTGATATAAATAGTTTTTCAGTAAATTTTCGAACACTTGGTAAAGCACAAGCAATTGGAGAAATTGCAGGAGAGGCAAAAATTATAATTGAAAATAAAACAGAAAAAATACTTGGAGTTCACATAATTGGTCCTCATGCAACAGATTTGATTGCAGAGGGTGCCTTGGCTGTCAATAAAGGTTTAACAGCTTCTGATCTTGCAAACACGATTCATGCACATCCTACTCTTGCAGAAATAATGTCTGAAGCTGCTTTAAAAGCATGCGGGAATCCCTTGCATGGTTAGCGGGAATTAATGATAATTCTTTTATAATATTTTAGATTATGAAGAACTTTTTTTATTCCATTTGCAACTGAAAATAATGGGTTGTCAGCTATATGCACATTTAATCCAGTTTCTTTTTTAATAATAGTGTCAAGACCCGGGAGTTGAGAACCACCACCAGTCAGAATTATACCACAATTTATAATATCAGAAGAAAGTTCAGCAGGTAAGACTTCTAAAACATGAAGTACTGCATTAATAATTTCATCTATAACTTCTTTAATAGCCTCTTTAAATATTTCAACTGGAAATTCGTACTTTTTTGCAACTCCAGTAATTGAATCAAGGCTGCTAAATTTAAAAACATCAGTGTTAGTTGTTTCAGAAAGGCTCATAAAATTTTTTTTTAATTTTTCGGCTGTAACCAATCCAATTTTGATTCTATATTTTTGTTTAATATATGTAGCAATAGCTTGATCAAGATCATCACCAGCAATGCGGATAGTATTATCAACAACAATACCCCCATAGTTAATTACAGCAATATCTGTGGTCCCACCGCCAATATCAACAATCATATTTGCAGATCCGCCCATTACATCTTTGTTTAAGCCGATTGCAGCAGCCATTGGTTCAGTTATCAGATAAACCTTCTTTGCACCTGCAAGTCTTGCAGAATCAATCATTGCCATTTTTTCAACTTCAGAAGCCTGGGTTGGAACTCCCATGACAGCTCTGCCTATTCGGATTCTTGGAATATTTGCTCTTTTGATAAAGCTTTTAATAAAGGCTTCTCCAGCAGCGAAATCAGAAATAACACCATCTGAAAGTGGCCTCACAACATTAATAGCAAAAGGAGTTCTTCCCATCATCTCTTTTGCTTTATTTCCTACTGCAACTGTTTTATTATCTAAATTTAATGCGATATACGAAGCTTCATTGCAGATATAACCCTTGTTTTTTGCATAAACAATTGTGTTTGCAGTTCCAAGATCAATACCAAGATCAATGTGAAATGGGTTGAATACAAACATTCAAATATAGCCCCTCTTTAATTATCTTTATTATTTTTAATTAATGTACCAATATTAATATCATTTTGTATTGATGCAAATTGACGAGGCCAAGGACCTAATTTTTGTAATTTTTTTGGCAAGTCATGGCTTGCCTCCTTTGCTTTTTCAAGGGTTTTAAATTTTCCTGAAATAAACTTGTACCAGGTACCATCTTTAGAATACATTTTATAATAAGCAATTTCGTTTTTATTATTTATATTTAATTTTAAAAAACGTTCAATTGAGTCATTTTCTTTCGCAGCCATAACTTGGATGGTATATAATTGTGGTTCCTGAATCATAATCCAATTTTTTTGAAGAATAACAGGTTTTTCAGTTGCAAGAATTGAAATTTCTTCTTCACTTTTTTTTTTAATTACAGGTTTGCTGATGGGAATATTTGTTTCGGTTATAGTTGATCTTGCTATTATTTCCCGATTTATTTTTTGTTTAATAATTAGTTGTTGCTCAAGGGCTTGCTTTTTCATAGTAGGCAGTATTTTTTTAGTAACAGTCTTATGAGAAGGCTCTGAAATTATTTTATTAGAACTGAATAAAGATAGGATATTATTTTTTTTATAAAGAGCAAATCCAGTTATTGATGAAAAAAGAAGTATTAGTAGGATAAAAGTAAATGCTGGAGAAAATAAAGATCGTGAATGTTTTTTTGTTTTTAAGTGCACTCTCTTTTTTGAATATATTTCTCCTGCCTCCAAATTAATTTTCCCTGGAAGTCCTTTTGATTTTTTATAGATATTATTAATGTTTAATTTGGAAAAAGTAAAATGATCTATGAGATTCAATGCTTCAAGGCAATGGTTTAAATATTCTTCAGTTTGTTGCTTATCAAAACTTGGTATATAAAGTTTGTTAACCGAAGTTTTTTTTGGCATTTCTTTTAACAGTGAAGATAGAATAGTATTAATTCGTGACTCACAGAACAGGATAAGTTGGCTTATTTTTTTTTCGTTATCCCAGGCATTCTTTAATATAATTGATAATTCCTGAGCGTTTAATTTATGTGCATCATCTAATATTATAACTTGACAATTTGGTGTTTTGTACAAAAAGGCAGGATGTTTATTATCTTTGGATGTTGGCTCATCCTTTTCTCTGATTTTTAGATGACAAGGCTTAACATCTTTCTCAATTTGACTTGTCAGCCTGGAAAGCAATGAGGTTTTTCCACTTTGAGATTCTCCAACAACTAACACTAAGAAATCTTTACCGCCGATAGAGTTTATTAAAACAGAAAAGAATTGGTCAATTAACGGGTTTGAATAAAACTTGGTTAATTGTTTTTCAAAAAAAAACGGGTTGTCAGGATTTTCAGAATGAAGTTTCTTCATAAAGACATTTCCTGTTTAAAAAAAAGTAAACTAATAACAGAATGAAAAGATCTCATGCTCATATATGAGGGTTAATATCAAGTTCATTAATTTTATAAAGTAATGTTTTATAACTAATCTTTAATATTTTTGATGCCTTGGATCGATTCCACGCCAGTTTACTTAACACATAACTGATAACTTCTTTTTCAATTTTATCGCAAGCTTGTTTTTTAATTTTTTTAAGGGAGATGTCTTCAATTAAGCTGCCAGAGCTTTTTGAAAAATTAATAAATTCTGACAAAAAGGCTGAAGTAGTATCGAAATTGTTATCCGGCAGGACACTAAAATTATTTTTTATACTGGTTCCGATTGTTGGGTTATTTAAAAGATCGTTTATAACTTTATCCCAATCATTTAAAACCATTTGTTTTTTTATGCAATTTTGAAGCTCTCTGATATTCCCGGGCCATGGATATTTGAGCAGTTTCTCAAATATTTGTTTTTCAGGTTTTTCAACTTTGCTTTCAGAATACTTAGCAGAATATTTTTTAAAAAAATATTCAAAAATAGGTGGGATATCCTCTGGTCGTTCACGTAAAGGGGGAACATCAATTTTAATTATATTAAGCCTGTAATAAAGATCTTCACGAAATTCTTTATTTATGATTTTTTCTTCCAATTGATGATTTGTTGCGGCAATAACCCATACATCGGTTTTAAACTCCTGGCTTGATCCAAGAGGTGAAAATTCTCCGGTTTGAAGTACATGAAGCATTTTTGATTGTAACGAAAGTGTCATGTCGCCAATCTCGTCTAGAAATAATACTCCTTTATCAGCTGCTTTGAATTTTCCAAGTCTATTCTTGTGAGCGCCGGTAAAAGCGCCTTTTTCAAATCCATACAATTCACTTTCAAGAAGCGTTTCTGGAAGTGCGGCGCAATTTACTTTAATAAAGTTATTGTCAGCTCGTGGTGATGATGCATAAAGGTTATGTGCGATCAAATCTTTTCCAACTCCGGTTTCGCCTGTAATTAGGATGTTTAGCCCAGTACTGGCAACATGGCTTATCAATTCTTTTATTTTAAGGATTGAATTGCTCACTCCAATAATAGGCTGTTTACTATTTCTCATTTCGTTAAAACCTCTATCTGTTGAAATCTTTATTTATTTTTTTGTATTAATTTTCAATAGCTTTGCAATATTTTTTTCCATTTTAAATAAATCTAAAGGCTTGTATAGTACAAGATCAGCCTGAGCTTCTGTTGCTAGAATACCTGGCTCATAACCATATCCTGTCATGGCAATTATTTTAAGGTCTGGAAATTCTTTTTTAATAATGGTGATAAGACCAACCCCACTGATTTGTGGCATTACAAGATCTGTTATTAGTAAATTGAAATGATTAAGGGAGTTGTTCCTTAGAAGCTTAAGTGCTTCAAAACCATCTGGTGCTACACTAACTTGATATCCCATAGAGTTGAAAAAATCGTTGAAAGTGTCAAGTAAATCTCTGCTATCATCTACTATTAATATACGATGGGTCCCGATCATATTGCTCCTTTATAGTATCTTAAATTAAAGTAGTAATTATTCATATTATAGATTGGGTATTTATTACAAGAAAAAAATACAAAAATTCCATATTTATTTACTATTTGTTGTAGGAAATAATGTTATAAATTAAGAAAAAAATGATGAAAGCCCCGCCAGACAGGGCATTGATTTTTTTATATTTAAGGGAAACAAGATAAAAAATAATAGATAAAAATACCATAAATGGGATTTCAAAGTATAAAAGGCTTTTATTAATATTTGTAGGGTTACAAATGCCTACAATACCCATGACAAGGCATATGTTAAAGACATTACTTCCTACAACATTCCCGACTGATATGTCGCTGTGTCCTTTAGCAGCGGCAACAGCAGAAGTTGCAAGCTCAGGAAGAGATGTGCCAAGGGCGACAATTGAGATGCCAATAAATATTTCTGATAATCCAATTGCCTTTGCAATAATAATAGCATTTTTGACCACAAGATTAGCACCAAAGGCAAGAGCAAATATCCCAGCAATTACAAGGAAAACATTAACATAAAGTTTTTTAGAAGACTTATCAGGGGGTTTATTCTTTTGATCTTTATCCTTTGCATTTTTAATGCTTATAAAAAGAAAACAAAAAAGAAAAAACAATAAAACAATTCCATCAAAATACCCGATCTCACAATCAAGGCATAATATCCAGAAAAGAATTGATATAAATATCATGAATGGGAGTTCAAAATTTATTATTTGTTTTTTAATATCAACTTTTCGAATCATCGCACTAATGCCAAGAACAAGTGCTATATTGATCACGTTACTTCCAAGGATGTTCCCCACAGAAATATCCCCTGATCCCTTAAGAGCCGCAACAAAGCTTACAAGAAGTTCAGGTGCGGATGTTGCAAAAGAAACAATAGTAAGTCCAATAATAACAGGTTTAACAGAGAACATTAAAGCAGTGGATGTTGATCCGTTTACAAGAAACTCTGATCCGATATAGAGAAGTATAAGGCCCAAAAGTAGAATAATAATTTCTATGGTCAAATTTTTTCCTTTACTTGGTTTGGTAAAATAGTCTATATACCATTTATTCGTAAGTATATAGTTTTGTAATGCAGAATAATACAGGACAAGGCCTAAGAAATCAATTTAAAAAATTGATAAAATTTAGGACACACATGAAGAAATCAATTATCAAGAGTACCGGGAAAGCACTTCCGTCATGGGGTGGAGTATTATATATATTTCCCTAACTTTATAAGAATTTTTTTGCATAAAGCAAATCAAGATAGTACTTTGATGTGTCATCAATTTCTTTGATTTCATAATCTTTGTTTTTATTTTTTTCCATAATTTCTTTTCTTATGTTTTTGGCATTTAATTTTCCAAGTTCAACCCCAAACTGATCAAACGGATTAATGTTTAAAATTAAACCTTCAAATATTGTTTTAGCTTCATAATATGAGAGAAGTTTGCCAATATTTTCAGCTTTAAGATTTTCAATGATAATAGTTGATGAAGGTCTGTTACCCGGAAAAAATCTTGAGTTATCAGAATTTTCTTTGCCTGTTGCAAGAGAATGGGCCTGAGAAAGCATATTTGTCCACAGTTCCTGATGATTATAAACACCATAAAATTTTGATTGTTTACCTTTATATCCTGGGTTTATCACTCCAATAAATTCTATGGGAAATGCAATACCTTGGTGGGCAAGTTGGAAAAAAGAATGCTGGGCATTTGTACCTGGTTCGCCAAAGACAATTGTCCCGGTATTGTAATCAATAAAATCCTTATCTTGAGTCACAGATTTTCCTAAGCTTTCCATGGACAATTGTTGAATATGTGGGGCAAGCTTTGAAAGGCTATAACTGTAGGGTATGATCCCTAATGCCTTGTACCCTAATGCATTGAAATTCCAAATATTAATCAATGATGCAATAAGTGGAATATTTTTATTGTTTTCAGCATTTTTCGCATGTTCATCCATTTCATGGGCGCCTTTAAGAAAACTTTCAAAAACATCATATCCAAAAGCAAGGCTTAAAGGGACACCACCAACAGCAGAAGTAACACTATATCGTCCTCCAATAAAATCAAACATGTGAAAAGATTCTAAGGATGGATTTGAAGAATCGTCCCCGGGACTTCCTTTACTTGTAACTATTACAAGGTGATTCTCAGGGTTAATATCGTTGTCTTTTAAATACATCATAACCTGATTAAGATTTGCCATGGTTTCGGTTGTTGTATAACTTTTTGATATAACAATCCATAATGTGGTTTGAATATTAATTTTTGATATAACCTTAGAAAAACTATCAATATCAACATTGGCAAGAAAATGAAGGTTTAGCTTTGCTTTATAATTGTTCAACATTGCATTATAAACAAAGTTACATCCTAAATAAGAACCGCCAATCCCAATAACAACAGCATCTGTGAAGGCTTTATTCGATTGAGTTTTAATAGATTGGTTATGAATTTTTAAAGAAAATTGTTTTGTTTTTTTGCGTTCCTTAATAATATCCGGTAAAATATTTTTTTTATTAATAATTATTTTTTTATTCGAAAAATCTCTTGTTGCAGTATGAAGAGCTGCTCTTTTTTCAGTCTGATTTACAATTGCTCCATCTGTCATACTTGAGAATTTTTCTCTAATATATAATTCTTTAGACATATCGATTAAATTTGAGAATATTTTTTCATCAATTCGTTGCTTGGAGTAATCAAAAAAGAAATTGCATTTTTGCTTTGAAAATTTTTTAAGTCGATTTTTTGTATTAATTAAATTTTTTAAGTGAAATTCTTTTTTATTTAGTTTATAAATTTCATTTTGAAGTATTTGCCAGGCATCAGTATGTACGAATAAGTTTGATTTATTCATTCTTGCCTCCTATTGATTTTTTGAAAGGATAATATAAGTATATATAGTAAAACAAACTTTTGTTGTTGACAACTAATAAACTAAATTTTATCAGGAACTATGACAAATTTAATTAAGCAGAAAAAACTTATGGATAAAGGAGTTAATATTTTAAATCCTGAATCTGTGTTTATTGGACAGGAAGTTGATATAGAGAGAATATCTGGAAAAGATGTAACAATTTATCCGGGTGCAAGGATTTTTGGTGAGAACACTCTTATCTGTGATGGAGTTAAACTTGGAAAAGAAGCACCTGTTACTATTGAAAATTGTTATGTCGGGCCAGAGACATCATTAAAAGGTGGGTTTTTTCAGCAAGCTTGTTTTGCAGGTAAAAATTCATTTGGATCAAGTGCCCATGTTCGTGAAGGAACAATACTTGAAGAAGAGGCTATTGCAGCACATTGTGTCGGATTGAAGCAGACAATTCTTTTTCCATTTGTAACACTTGGAAGCCTTATAAATTTTTGTGATTGCTTTATGGCAGGAGGGACTGATAGAAAAAATCACAGTGAAGTTGGTTCTTCTTTTGTACATTTTAACTATACTCCAAATCAGGACAAAGCTACACCTTCTATGATGGGGAATGTCTATCAAGGAGTTTTATTGAATCAAAACCCAATTTTCCTAGGCGGGCAGGGCGGCCTTGTAGGTCCCTGCAGAATTGGATTTGGTTGCCTGACTGTTGCCGGGAGTATTATCAGGAAAGATGAATTAAAAGCCGACAGGTTACTTCTCGGAGGATCTTTAAAAGAAGCATCAATTAACAGAGGGGTAAGTGTTTATAAGAATGTTCCCAGAATCTATAATAATAATATTACATATATAGCCTCTCTAATTTCATTGTTAAACTGGTATAAGGGAATAAGATCATTGTTTGCGGATGGTTTTTTTTCAAAACAACTTTTTTATGGCATGGTAATTACTTTAGAAATTGCCATAGATGAAAGAATTAAAAGACTTAAAGATTTTGTTTTTAAACTTAAAAAAATGAATTCTGAAAAGCAACAAGATCTTGTAGATACTTTTCCGGAAAAATTACATTTTTTAATTGAACAAAAAACTGCTAATTTTTCAGATTCAATGCCTGAAATAGTCTTAAATAAAAAAAATTACATTGAATTTATTAAAGCATTGGATCCTTTAATTGCTTCAAAGCTTAGCAGATGGCTTTACAGTATAGAATATAAAATATTTGAAAAGATTAAATTATAGGCTTAAATATTATGACAGAGAAATTATTTGGTACTGATGGTATCAGGGGTGTTGCAAACAAATATCCAATATCTTGTGAAATAGCTTTAAAGATTGGCAGGGCAGCAGGTCTCATTGTAAAAAAAAATGGAAATAAGTCAATTGTAATTGGTAAAGATACACGCGAATCCGGTGATATGCTTGAGTCTGCCCTTGTTTCAGGTATTGTATCAACAGGTATTAATGCAAAAATTGCCGGAATAATTCCAACTCCTGGTGTTGCATACCTTGCAACGAATTATAATGATACAGGCGCGGGGATTGTTATCTCTGCTTCACATAATCCATATCAGGACAATGGTATTAAAATTTTTAACGGGCAAGGTCAAAAACTTGATGAATCAGATCAGGATTTTATTGAGAATTTTATTCATAATGATGAAGAATTTTCAGGAACAGATGCCCTAGGTAAAATTTCAATTATTGAAAATGCTAATATACAGTATGCTGATTTTTTAAAATCAACATTTAATTTTAATTTAATAAAAAAGAGAATAAAAATTATTATTGATTGTTCCAATGGTGCTGCTTTTAATACTGTACCTAAAGTATTTGAAGATAAATATTTTGAAACTAAAATTATATTCAACAAGCCTGACGGAAGGAATATTAATAGAAATTGTGGGTCCCAATTCACACAAGTATTATCAGAAAAAGTTGTAAAAGCAGGTTTTGATATTGGTCTTGGTTTAGATGGAGATGCTGACAGACTTATTACTATTGATGAAAAAGGTAATGTGGTTACCGGGGATAAAATTCTTGCAATCTGTTCAAAGTTTTTAAAAGAGCAGGGCACCCTTGAGAATAATACCGTTGTCAGCACAATAATGAGTAATGTTGGATTGATAAAATTTCTAAAAGAATCTGGAATAAAGCACAAAATTACTGATGTTGGAGATATCAATGTTATAAAAGAGATGAAGAAGTATCATGCCATAATAGGCGGAGAAGATTCAGGGCATTTAATTTTTTCAAAATATCATACGACAGGGGATGGAATCTTAAGTGGTTTAAGGTTAATTGAAGTAATGGCAGTTAAAGATCAACCTCTTTCAGAACTTGCCAAAGTTATGAAAACATATCCTCAGGTTTTAATGAATGTAAAAGTTGATAAATCAAAACCCGATTTTATGAAAATAAAAGAGATCTCTGAAAAAATAAAACAAATTGAAACTAAGCTTGGTGAAAATGGCAGGGTTTTAATAAGGTACTCCGGAACTCAACCACTGCTAAGGGTTATGATTGAAGGTCCGGACAAAGGTAATACTGAAGATTATTGTAAGGAAATTTGTGAAGAAATTAAGACATATATATAGAGTATAAAAAATGGGAAACATAGAGGTAAAATCTTATGCCTCCCATTTATTTTGTAAAAATTAATCTCTTGAAACCCCAAGAATTCTAAGTAACATTAAAAACAAATTTATAAAATCAAGATAAAGTGTTAAAGCTCCAAGGATTACAGCTTTTCTGACCATTGCGTTTGTAGCATTTCCAGGCATAGTCAGAGACATTTCTTTTAATTTTTGAGTGTCATAGGCTGTAAGGCCAACAAAGACAAGTACTCCGGCATATGAAATGATCATTTCTAAGATAGTGCTACCAATAAATATATTAATAACTGAAGCAATGATAATTCCAATAAGTCCCATAAACATGAAACTGCCCAAGGATGTAAGGTCACGTTTGGTCAACATGCCATACGTACTGAAACATCCAAATGTTAATGCACAGATAAAAAAAGTAGAAACAATAGAACTTGCAGTGTAGGCAAGAAAAATATAGGAAAGAAGAGTACCCATTAAAACAGCATAGATAACAAAAAGTGAAGTGGCTGTAGATGCGCTAAGTTTTTGAATCCTTGACGAAAGAAAAAAAACAAGGCCTAAGACAGTTACAAACAAACCTATTTTAATTATGATGTTCCCATGAATTATGTTTAAAAGAGTTTGGTTTTGAGAAACATAAAAAGAAGTTATCCCGGTTACAGCAAGCCCAATTGTCATCCAATTGTATACACTTCGTAAAAATGTGTTTACTTTTGTATAAGTTCTTACTTGTGTGTCATTAGAGTATTGAGTGTTCATTTTAATTTTCCCCTGATTATTGTTGAGTTAATAAAATATAACACAGAATAGGGACATTGCAAGAGTAGCTAAAACATTTTGTATTAAAGCTATCTAATTAAAGATTAGAATAAAAAGTTTACATAATATATATTATCGGACGTTGCCTCTATGGAGCAAATAAAAGATAATTATTGCCTTTGGTTTTCTTATGATTTATAAATATTTCAGTTTAAATTAATCTTTATTATTAAATATATATAAAATGACATCTGAAATATTCACAGTTTCTAATTTTACAAAAAAAATAAAGCTATTATTAGAAGAAACTTATCCTTTTATTTGGATAACCGGTGAGATTTCAAATAGTTTTACACCTTTATCAAACCATTCCTACTTTTCATTAAAGGATGATTCATCTGTTATCAGTTGTGTTATTTTTTCAGGCCAGAAAAGAAAGATTAATTTTGAACTTGAGAACGGTTTAAAAATTATTGGAATGGCAAGGCTTTCAATTTATGAACCAAAAGGCACTTACCAATTAATATTTGAACATATTGAACCTAAAGGAGTCGGTGCTTTACAGGTTTCTTTTGAACAACTTAAAAAAAAATTATCCAATCTTGGTTTGTTTGATGATAAACTTAAAAAACCAGTACCATTCCTTTCTTCTAAAATAAGCATTATCACATCACCAACTGGTGCAGCTGTTCATGATATTATTAATGTATTTAAAAGAAGGTTCAGCAATTGCCCTTTAGAAATTGTTCCAGTTAAAGTACAAGGAAAAACTTCAGATATTGAAATAGTCCGCGCAATAAAACTTGTCAATAAAATTAATACCTCTCAACTTATAATTCTGGCTAGAGGTGGCGGTTCCCTTGAAGATCTATCTTCATTTAATACTGAAATAGTTGCAAAATCCATTTTTAATTCTGAAATTCCCATCATTACAGGAATCGGGCATGAAACAGACTTCACAATAGCCGATTTTGTAGCTGACTTACGAGCCCCTACCCCGTCAGCTGCTGCTGAACTCGCATTACCTGAAAAACAATATTTAAAGAGAAAACTACAAGATTTAAATTTTAATCTTTTTAGAAATATCCAAAAGCATGTACTTTATTTAAATGATAAAGTGTTTGATTTAAATTCAAGATTAAAAACTCCAAAAAAGAAATTAGATAATATGAGAATTAAACTTGATGAGTATACCATTCGGTTAAATAATGTTATAAAAAACTCTATTAAAACAAAAAAAATACAAATTAGTGGGATATATAAAAGGCTTGAAGCTCTCAATCCTAATGCTGTTTTAAAAAGAGGATACAGTATAACAAGAACATATCCTAAAAAAAAAATTATCATTGATTCATCAACAATTAAAGATAATGACCTTTTAGAAACAATTCTTTTTAAAGGCAATATTATTACCAGAGTGGAGAAAAAAGAATGACAAAAAAAAAGACTTTTGAAATAGTAATAAAACAACTTGAGGATATTGTTAAAGAATTAGAATCAGGTGAGCTTTCTTTGGAAAAAGCGATTAAAAAATTTGAATTAGGCATTAAACATTCCATGTATTGCACTGATTTGCTTAATAAAACAGAAAAAAAAATTTTAATTTTACTTGAAGATGCTAATGGTAATATAAAAGCAGAACCTTTTCAGAATGAATAAAAAAGGGATTAACTCCGATTTCAGTTTAGAATTTTATTTAAAACATAAAAGAGAATTTATAAATCAAGCTCTTTTAACAATTCTTTCTAAATTTGATAATAAAAGAGAACTTATTTCTGCTATGAAATATTCACTCATGGCTAATGGTAAACGCTTAAGACCTGTTTTATGCATTGCTTCAGCAAAATGTATTGCAAAACCTGATGAAAAATTTGATGACAGTATAATTCTTCCTGCATGTGCTATTGAAATGATACATACCTATTCCTTAATACATGATGATTTGCCAGCCATGGATGATGATGACTTGAGAAGAGGTAAACCAACGCTACATAAAAAATTTTCGGAAGCAACTGCTATTCTCACCGGAGATGCTCTTTTAACCCATGCTTTTTATATTCTTTCAAAACCTTCACTGTTTCCATTTAAATCTCTTCCTAGTGATGTTCTTTTAAATATAATTGGAACAATTTCTGATGCAGCAGGCACTAATGGTATGATTGAAGGTCAAATGCTTGATATGAAAGCAGAATTAATATCTTACCAAGAAAAGAAATCAAATCAAAATATAGAATTTGTTGAGGATAAGAGCTCTTTAATGTATTTAAAAAAAATGCACACTCTGAAGACAGGTGAAATGATTAAAGCAAGTGTTGAAGCCGGAGCTATTGCCGCAAGAGCAGATAAGAATCAATTAAATAATCTTAGCTGTTATGCCCAAAATATTGGTATGGCATTTCAAATTGCTGATGATATTTTAGATATAGAAGGCGATTCTTCAGTTATGGGGAAATCAGTTGGTTCAGACACAGCAAACAAGAAATTGACATTCCCGCAACTCATCGGACTTGATAAATCCAAAAAATATGCTGAAGAACTTATTTCAAATGCTCTTGAAGCACTTGAAACTTTTGGAAAAAAGGCATTACCTCTTCAAAAAATTGCAAATTACATTATTGAAAGGAAACATTAATTTATTTTGAGCTTGCTAAAAGAAATAAAGACCAATCAGGATATAAAGAACCTAACCAGGTCAGATCTTGACCTCCTGGCCTTTGAAATCAGGGAAAGAATTATTGATGTTGTCTCAAAAAGAGGAGGACACTTAGCGTCCAGTCTAGGAGCAGTTGAACTTACAATTGCAATGCATCGTGTTTTTGATTTTCCTAAAGATACTCTTGTCTGGGATGTTGGGCATCAAAGTTATGCCCATAAACTTCTAACAGGGCGAGAAGACAGTTTTGATACTCTTCGTTCATTTAAAGGAATATCTGGATTTACTAAAATGAGTGAAAGCCCTTACGACGGCTTTACTGTGGGACATGCCAGCACATCAATTTCAGCGGGACTTGGAATCAGTATAGGTAAATGTTTGACTCAAAACAAATCAAAAGTTGTAGCTGTCATTGGAGATGGTTCTTTAACAGCAGGTCTTGCTTATGAAGCTTTAAATCAGGCTGGAGATTTAAAGAAAGATCTTATAGTTATTTTAAATGATAATGAAATGTCTATATCTCCTAATGTAGGTGCCCTATCCTCTTTTTTAAGCAGAACTCTATCCGCATCATATTTGCAACAAATGAGAAAGGGTTTTGGGGAATTTCTAAAATCATTACCAAAAATTGGTTTTGATATTTATCGTTTTGTAAAAAAATCAGAGGGTTCTTTTAAGACTTTTGTTACTCCGGGGATGTTATTTGAAGCATTTGAATTTAATTATTTTGGTCCGATAGATGGACATAACCTGAACCATTTGATTGATATTCTTCATAATATCAAAACTACTAATGAACCTGTTCTTTTGCATGTTATGACTAAAAAAGGTAAGGGATACGAACCAGCTGAAAAAAATCCGATTTATTTTCATGGTGTAGGTGCCTTTGATATAAAAACAGGTAATGGAACTAAAAAAATAAAAAAAGTACCCACATATACTGAAGTATTTGGTTCTACCATGCTAAAGCTTGCCCAAAAAAATAAAAAAATTGTCGCGGTTACTGCAGCTATGCCTGAAGGAACCGGTCTTGCTGACTTTGCAGAACAATTTCCTGATAGATTTTTTGATGTTGGTATTGCAGAACAGCATGCTGTAACTTTTGCAGCAGGTCTTGCGACACAAGGATTAAAACCAGTTGTGGCAATTTATTCAACATTTTTACAAAGAGCATATGATCAAATTTTACATGATGTCTGCATTGATTACCATAATGTTGTTTTTGCCATTGATAGGGGAGGAATAGTCGGTGAGGATGGACCTACCCATCATGGTCTTTTTGATTATGCATATCTACGGAGCATTCCAAATATTACCATAATGGCACCAAAAGACGAGAATGAACTTGGAAGAATGCTAACCACTGCAATGGAGCACAAAGGCCCAATATCCATAAGATATCCTAGAGGAAATGGTGAAGGTGTTGAGCTCGACGAAAACATGGAATCCATTGAAATTGGTAAAGCTGAACTCCTTGAGCCCGAATCTATTGAAATCGATTGTGATGTGTTGCTGATCGCCATTGGACATTCTGTTGTAGAAGCTATTAAAGCTATAAAAAAATTAAAAGAAAACAATATAACCTGTGCATTAATTAATGCTCGTTTTGTAAAACCACTTGATAAAGATCTTATATTAATGATGGCAAAAAAAGTTGGCAAAGTTATTACAATTGAAGATCACGTTTTAGATAGCGGTTTTGGAAGCGCTGTTTTAGAACTTTTTGCTGACAATAATTTATTGGATGTTAAAATTAAAAGAATTGGAATTAATGATTGTTTTGTTGAACATGGCCCTCAGGAAGTATTAAGATATGAATATGGTATTGATTCAACAGCAATTTATAGTGCAGTTGAAAATATTATCAAAATATAGCTTGAATAAAGTGAATCAAAAAAAAATTAGACTTGATGCCTTAATGGTTCAAAACAATTTTGCAAGTTCAAGAGAACGTGCAAAAAGAATTATAATGACCGGAAATGTATTTGTTGATGATGCTGTTATAGATAAACCAGGCACTTTAATCGATTTTGATGCTAAAATTGTTTGCAAAGAGAAAGATATTCCTTTTGTAAGTAGAGGCGGCTTAAAACTTGAAAAAGCAATAAAAGAATTATCTATTGATGTTACAGGCCTTAATTGTCTGGATATTGGAGCTTCAACAGGTGGGTTTACAGACTGCCTTCTTCAACATGGAGCTAATAAAATTTATGCAGTTGATGTAGGTTATGGGCAATTTGACTGGAACTTGAGGAATAATCCCAAAGTTATTGTTATTGAACGCACTAATATCAGATATCTACCCTATGAAAGAATTGGAGAAAAATTAGATCTTATTGTAATTGACACTTCATTTATATCATTGAAAATTGTTATACCATCGGCAGAAAAATTTATGAAAGAAAATACCAGGATATTAGCCTTAATAAAACCTCAATTTGAAGCAGGAAAAGGCAAGGTCGGCAAAGGTGGGGTCGTCCGTGATGAAAAAGTTAGAAATGAAGTTATAAATGATATTCAATCCTTTTTTGTAAAACGAGGCTATAAAAGTGAAAACATAGTCTCCTCTCCAATTCTTGGTCCAAAAGGTAATAAAGAGTATATAATTTCCTTGAAATATTTTCATTTAAATGCTTAAGTACCAAGATTCGTTTATTTAATTCGTTTTTTATTTAATTGTTAAAGGAGTTGTAATGACAGACCAAATTAAATCAATTAGAAACGTAGCCTTCGCAGGTCATGGTGGAGCTGGTAAAACTTCCCTTTCCGAAGCAATACTTTTTAAAGCTGGACTATTAGAGCGTCATGGCAAAATTGAGGAAGGCAATACTGCTATGGATTTCCAGCCTGAAGAAACTAAAAAACAACAGAGTATAAATACTTCTTTTTTTAATTTAACTCATAATAAATTTTCAATTACTCTCCTTGATACTCCAGGTGATCAAAATTTCTTTTCAGCTGCAAAAACCTGTATCCCGGCAGCAGACAGTGTTGGTTTGTTGATTGATGGGGTTAGTGGACCCAGTGCAATGACTGAAGCTGCATCTTTGTGTACCGAAGAATATAATTTACCTACATTTCTTTTTATAAATAAACTTGATCGTGAACGGGCAGATTTTAATACTGCTGTTGAAGCAACAGGTGCAGCCCTTGATAAAAAGATATTAATAGCTCAATTGCCTATTGGTAAAGAAGATAATTTTGTAGGCATTGTTGATATGCTTACTGGAAAAGCATTTAAATTTGATACTGACGGAAAGATGCAAAGAATTGATATCCCTTCTGATATGGCAGACGATGTTGCAATTGCCAAAGAAGAATTTATTGAGAATGTTGCAGAACTCGATGACGAGCTTCTTGAGCGTTATCTTGAAGGAGAGGAGATTTCTGAAGAAGATCTAAAAAAAGTCTTTAAAAAAGGAATCCTTCAGCGAGCATTCTACCCTGCCCTGTGCGGTGCTGCTACAAAATTAATTGGTATTGAACCATTATTAGATTTTATTAATGATTATATGCCTTCTCCCATTGATAGAGGTGCATGGATTGCAACTGATAATAATGATAAGGAAGTTGAAATCTTACCAGATCCAGATAGAGAGTTTAGTGGGTTTGTTTTTAATACAATTGTTGACCCCTATGCAGGAAGACTTTCTATCTTCAGAGTTGTTTCCGGAAAATTGGGTAAAGATGGGAATTTGCTGAATGTTAACAAAGACAATAAAGAAAGATTTTCACAGCTTCTTGAAATTGCCGGAAAAAAACAAAATAATATTACCTCAGCTATCCCAGGATCTATTGTAGCTGTCGGAAAACTTAAAAACACATTAACTGGTGATACAATAACAAGCTCAGAATATATCAAGTTCCCTCCAGTTAAACCTTTTCCACCGGTTATTTCTTTTTCTATTTCTCCAAAAACTAAAGGTGATGAAGATAAAATTCATGAAGCTTTAAGAAAAATTCTTGAAGAAGATCCAGGACTACAATTAAAAAGAGAAGAAGAAACAAATGAAACTTTATTATCCGGTACAGGATTAGTTCACATTGAAACCACATGTGATAAGGTTAAAAGAAAATTTAATGTAGAAGTTGCTATTGCCACTCCAAAAGTACCTTATAAAGAGACAATCAAAAAGAAAATACGAGTGCAGGGAAAACATAAAAAGCAATCAGGCGGTCATGGTCAGTTTGGAGACTGCTGGATTAATTTTGAACCACTTCCAAAAGGTAAAGGGTTTGAATTTGTCAATAAGATTGTAGGTGGCTCAATCCCCAAAAACTATATTCCAGCTGTAGAAGCCGGTGTTAAAGAATCATCACAAAGAGGATATCTTGCAGGATTTCCATGCATTGATTTCAGAGCAACTGTAGATGATGGAAGTTATCACTCTGTTGATTCATCTGAAATGGCCTTTAAAATGGCAGGTTCACTTGCTTTTAAAACTGCAATTGCTCAAGCCAAACCTGTCTTGCTTGAACCTGTGATGAAAGTTTCGGTAGTTGTTCCTGATGAATTTACTGGTGATATAATGGGTGATTTTAATTCTCGACGTGGTAAGGTGCTTGGGATGGATTCAGAGGGTACAAAACAAGTTGTAAATGCACTTGTTCCAATGGCTGAGATGTTAAGATATGCTCCGGATTTAAATTCCATGACAGGTGGAAGAGGAACCTTTTCCATGGTATTTGAAACATATGAAGAGTTACCACATGACATGGCACAAAAAGTTATTGAAAAAACAAATGCTGAAAAAGAAGAGAAGTAATATTTTTAAATAAAGTTTTAAGTTGTATTCTTAAAAGGCCTGTAGTTATGAAATGAAACATAGGAGTTGTTAATAAATAAATCATTTATTTAGATGACTTTATTAAAGTTAGCATGCTATATTAATTCTATGAATAAAATCGAATCAATAAAATCGAAGTATGGTCTGATAAAAGACGAACTAAATGAGCGTACTCGGCGCTTATGGGCGGCGTCTGAAGCAATTGCACTTGGACACGGAGGAATTGCCGCTGTATTTAAAACTACTGGTATAGCCAGAAGCACAATTCGAATTGGAAAAGAA